>NZ_JAMPNW010000012.1:0-139626 GCF_028479545.1 Providencia sp. PROV201 | reverse complement strand
AACAAAAAACGACGCTGGCTCGCCAACAACAAGAAAAGCGTAAGTTGGATAACGCACGCACTTCGCGGCAAAAAACCTTGAATGTCCTTGAAAGTACATTAAAAGAAGACCAAAAAAATCTTGCTGTCCTAAAACAGAACGAAGCAAGATTACGCGATAAAATTGCCAAAGCCGAACGTGAGGCCAAAGCCAGAGCAGAACGAGAAGCTAAAGAAGCGGCCCGCATTCGTGTCCAAGTGGCAGAAAAAGAACGGCAAGCCAAACAGAAAGGTTCAACCTATAAGCCGTCAGAGAGTGAACGCTCACTGATGTCTCGTACTGGTGGTTTAGGGCGCCCTGCAGGGCAAGCTATTTGGCCTGTTCGCGGCTCATTGCTCCATAACTATGGCGATGTCATTTCCAGTGAATTACGTTGGAAAGGCATGGTTATCGCCGCTAACGAAGGAACCCAAGTCAAAGCTATCGCTGATGGGCGCGTACTACTGGCCGACTGGTTACAAGGCTATGGGCTAGTTGTCGTCGTTGAACACGGTAAAGGGGATATGAGTCTCTATGGCTATAACCAGAGCGCCTTAGTGAATGTCGGCCAAGAGGTTAGAGCAGGGCAACCAATCGCCTTAGTGGGGAGCAGTGGCGGCCAAGAACGCCCAGCACTCTATTTTGAAATCCGCAGACAAGGTAAAACCGTAAACCCACGTCCATGGTTAGGCCGATAAATATAGTTAGGGCGATAAATTTTAAATTCAATTAATTAGGATAACGTTATGCTGAAGCACTTACCCGTTCGACCACTCATTGTTTTCTCATTATTAATGATGTGTCTACCGGTGAGTGCGGCAAAGCTAGCGATTGTGATTGATGATTTTGGTTATCGCGTTAAAGAAGATAACCAAATTTTAGCCTTATCCCCCGCGGTGACTATTGCAATTTTACCGAGCTCTCCTCATGGCCGTGAAGTCGCAGAAAAAGCCCATCAGCAAGGCCGTGATATTCTCATCCATATGCCAATGAAACCATTGAGCAAACAGCCATTAGAGAAAGACACATTAGCCCCCTCAATGAATACAGAGGAAATTGACCGCATTATTAAAAATGCGATAAACCGAGTTCCCTATGCAAAAGGGATGAATAACCACATGGGAAGTGAGATGACATCTAACTTAGCAGGAATGCGTAATGTGATGCAGAGCCTGTCAAAGTCAAACTTATTTTTCCTTGATAGTGTGACCATTGGGAATACCCAAGCAGGTAATGCCGCTAAAGAATACGGTGTTCCCACGTTACGTCGCCATATTTTTATTGATAACCACCAATCGGAAGAAGAAACGCGAACTCAATTGAATAAAGCCGTTGCCTATGCACGTAAACACGGCAGTGCAGTTGCAATCGGCCACCCACATCCATCTACCGTTCGTGCGTTACAAAAATACCTTGCCCAACTTCCTGCTGATGTTGAATTAGTGGGTGTTAGTGCCCTGCTGAGCCCTCAACCTACAACGAAACAGCCAACATCATTAAGAATGTTATCTGAAGAAGCGAAAAAAACCTCAGCGCAGCCTAAAACTGAGCAAGCAATACAAGATGAGATCAAAACCCCTCTAACCGAAGATGCAGCAGTTGAGCAACCGGAAACAGCCAGCCAACCAGAAAATATGATTATTCCGCAAGAGCTCGGTATCTGTGAGTTTACATTACCCTCTTCGAAGCTACAGGGAATTGATTTTATTATGTTTGTTGTCGAGGGGATTTATAACGATAAGGCTTTACAACCTTTGTTGGTGCAGGGCGATAAAGCCCAAAAGCGCCCGCTTTTCAAACAATAGCAGTAGCTCATTTTCGATTCCCCTTCTTGGTTCAAAAAAGCCAAAAAGGGGAATTGAGATAATCAATTTAATCCCAGTTTAAAATCACTTTACCAGATTGGCCTGAACGCATGATATCAAAGCCTTTTTGGAACTCATCAATCGAGAATTGATGGGTAATTATCGGTGATAAATCCAAACCAGATTGAATGAGTGTCACCATTTTATACCATGTTTCGAACATTTCTCGGCCGTAGATCCCCTTAATAAATAGCCCTTTGAAGATCACTTGGCTCCAATCTGTTGCCATCGAGGATGGGGGAATACCTAATAAGGCAATTCTGCCACCGTGGTTCATGGTGTCTAACATGGTTTGGAAAGCTGCCGGGGCACCAGAAACTTCTAATGCTACGTCAAAACCCTCTTTCATTCCCAGTTCGTTCATCACATCTTTTAAATTTTCACGACTGACATTCACTGCACGAGAAACACCCATTTTTTTCGCCAATTCAAGCCGATAGTCATTCACATCAGTGATAACAACATGGCGTGCACCTACATGTCGGCACACCGCGGCTGCCATGATACCAATAGGGCCAGCCCCTGAAACCAGCACATCTTCCCCCACTAAATCAAAGGAAAGTGCCGTATGAACTGCGTTACCAAATGGGTCAAAAATAGCCGCGATTTCATCAGGGATATTGTCGGGAATTTTAAAAGCATTGAATGCGGGGATCACTAGGTATTCTGCAAAACACCCTTCTCGGTTAACGCCCACCCCAATCGTATTGCGGCAAAGATGGGTACGGCCACCACGGCAGTTTCTGCAGTGGCCGCAAGTAATATGCCCTTCCCCTGACACTCGGTCACCAATTTTAAAGCCTTTGACTTCCTGCCCAATCGCAACGATTTCCCCTATATATTCATGACCGACAACCATTGGGACAGGTATGGTTTTCTGCGACCATTCATCCCAGTTATAGATATGTACATCCGTACCGCAAATCGCAGTTTTACGAATTTTAATCATCACATCATTGTGCCCGAGTTCCGGTTTCGGAACATCTGTCATCCATATACCTGGTTCAGCTTTCAGTTTGGACAGTGCTTTCATAAAAGACCTTTTATTTGATTATTTTTAGTTTTCTACCAATGCGGGTGAATGCTTCAACAGCGTGTAAAATATCCTCCTCACTATGTGCTGCGGACATCTGAGTACGAATACGTGCCTGACCTTGCGGAACAACAGGGTAGAAAAAGCCCGTGACATAGATACCTTCATCAAGTAGCTCTTTTGCAAAAATTTGGGCAAGCTTGGCGTCACCTAACATCACAGGGATGATGGCATGGTCAGCACCTGCGAGGGTGAAACCTGCCGCTGTCATTTTTTCTCTAAATAACACGGCATTACGCCATAATTTTTCACGTAATGAATGGCCTTCTTTCATCATATCAATCACTTTGATAGATGCGGCAACAATCGCAGGAGCGAGTGAGTTCGAAAACAAATAAGGACGAGAACGCTGACGCAGCCATTCAACCACCTCTTTTTTCGCTGCCGTATAACCACCGGATGCACCACCCAAGGCTTTACCCAATGTCCCCGTGATAATATCGATACGGCCCATCACATCGCAGTACTCATGGCTACCACGACCATTTTCCCCAACAAAACCAACAGCATGTGAATCATCCACCATCACCAAAGCTTGGTATTCGTCCGCAAGGTCACAAATGGATTTCAAATCCGCGATCACACCATCCATCGAGAACACACCATCTGTTGCAATTAAAATATGGCGAGCCCCTGCGGCTTTGGCTTCTTCTAAGCGCGCTTTTAATTCCACTATATTATTATTGCTGTAACGGTAGCGTTTTGCCTTGCTTAAGCGAACCCCATCAATAATTGATGCATGATTTAATGCATCTGAAATAATGGCATCTTCTGCTCCTAATAAGGTTTCAAACAGACCGCCATTTGCATCAAAACAGGACGAATAGAGAATGGCATCTTCCATGCCCAGAAAATCCGCCAGTTTGCGCTCTAAAACTTTGTGGTTATCTTGCGTTCCACAAATAAAGCGAACCGATGCCATACCAAAACCATGGCTATCCATTCCTTGTTTAGCCGCTTCGATGAGCGCGGGGTGGTTTGCAAGACCAAGATAATTATTAGCACAGAAATTAATAACTCGCTGGCCACCTACAATTTCAATGTCAGCATCTTGTGAAGTCGTAATAATACGCTCGTTTTTAAATAATCCATCGGCTTCAATTTGTACTAACTGCTCTTGAATCTGCTGATAAAATCTTTCTGACATGATTTCTTCCTGAATAGTTTCTATTAATAGAGTTTAATAATAGTCTCTATGTGTGGCGATATTCACAGCATAAATAAGTCAAGTTTGTAGCCAAGATCACGATATTTACCTTGTTCTCATTTTAGCGCCAGTTCAATTCTCTTCTATCAATGCTACCGTCTGCGCCAAGAGATGTTATTATAGTCACCAATGACGATCCTATTTTCTTAACCCATTTGAGGTATACCCAATGATCATAGTCACTGGTGGAGCTGGTTTTATTGGCAGCAATATTATTAAAGCCCTAAATGCAATCGGCCGCACAGATATCCTAGTGGTCGATAACCTGAAAGATGGCACTAAATTTGCCAACCTTGTTGACCTTGATATTGCGGATTACGCAGATAAAGAAGATTTCATTGTTAGTATCATCGCGGGTGATGATTTCGGTGAAATTGACGCGGTATTCCACGAAGGTGCTTGTTCATCAACCACAGAGTGGGATGGCAAGTATATGATGGACAATAACTACCAGTTTTCTAAAGAGTTATTACATTATTGCTTAGAGCGCGAAATTCCATTCTTATACGCCTCTTCTGCAGCAACTTATGGCGGTCGTAGCGATAACTTTATTGAAGAACGTCAATTCGAAAAACCATTAAATGTTTATGGTTATTCAAAATTCCAATTTGACCAATATGTACGTGAAATTCTGCCAGAAGCCGATTCACAAGTCTGTGGTTTCCGCTATTTCAACGTCTATGGACCAAATGAAGACCATAAAGGCAGCATGGCAAGCGTTGCGTATCACTTAAATAAACAAATTAATGAAGGGCAGAACCCAAAACTGTTCGAAGGTAGCGATACTTTCCGCCGTGATTTTATTTATGTAGGCGATGTGGCTGCGGTAAATTTATGGTTCTGGGAAAATAATGTTTCAGGTATTTTTAACTGTGGTACAGGACGTGCAGAATCTTTCCAAGCTGTTGCTGATGCAGTCACTGAATTCCACAAAGACAAAAATGTGGCCATCGAATACATTGAATTCCCTGAGAAATTAAAAGGTCGCTACCAAAGCTTCACACAAGCTGACCTGACCAAATTACGTGCCGCTGGCTACACTGCGCCATTTAAAACGGTTGCTGAAGGTGTCACCGAATATATGCACTTGCTCAATAAAGACGCGTAACGCTTATTTCTGAAAAATCATTTATGAAAATATTGGTGATCGGCCCTTCATGGGTAGGGGATATGATGATGTCACAAAGCCTTTATCGCACGATCAAGGCTTTACATCCCCATGCACAGATTGATGTGATGGCGCCACAATGGTGCCGTCCTTTACTCGCCAAAATGCCTGAAGTTAACGAAGCTATTCCTATGCCGCTTGGGCATGGTGCTTTGGAAATTGGTGAACGTCGTCGATTAGGTAAAAGTTTGCAGGCAAATGGCTATGATCAAGCTATTGTATTACCAAACTCCTTAAAGTCTGCACTTGTGCCTTTCTTCGCAAAAATCCCCAAAAGAACGGGGTGGCGTGGAGAGATGCGCTATGGTCTACTCAATGATATTCGCCCATTGAATAAAGAAGCGTTTCCTTTAATGGTACAACGATATGTTGCTCTTGCTTATGATAAGCAAACTATTCAATCAGCTTCCGATATTCCGACACCCATTTTACCACCTAAACTAGTCACTGAACCGCAAGAAGTCACTGAAACTCTGCAAACCTTTGGGGTTGATGGCTCTCGCCCTATTATTGGTTTTTGCCCAGGGGCAGAGTTCGGGCCTGCCAAACGCTGGCCTCACTACCACTACGCTTCTCTTGCTCAAACACTGATTAGCCAAAAAGGCTATCAGGTGCTGCTATTTGGTTCGCAAAAAGACCACGAAGCTGGTGAAGCTATTCGTTTAGAGCTGACCGATGATGCTAGATTGCATTGCCATAATTTTTCAGGGAAAACATCGTTAGAACAAGCTGTTAATCTAATCGATGCCTGCCATAGCGTTGTCAGTAATGATTCGGGTTTGATGCATGTTGCAGCTGCACTCGGTAAACCGCTTGTCGCTTTATATGGCCCAAGTAGCCCTGATTTCACCCCGCCATTATCAGATAAAGCAGAAGTGATCCGCCTAATTACGGGGTATCACAAAGTGCGTAAAGGTGATGGTGAAAGTGGTTATCACCAAAGTTTGATTGATATCCAACCTCAATTAGTTATCGATGCGTTAGCTCGGTTAAATATAGGTATTCAATGATGAGAGTATTATTAGTCAAAACATCTTCAATGGGGGATGTTTTACACTCATTACCTGCACTGACCGACGCACAACAAGCCATACCCAATATCCAATTCGATTGGGTCGTTGAAGAAGGCTTCGCGCAAATCCCAACATGGCACAGTGCCGTTAACCAAGTGATCCCTGTGGCCATTCGCCGCTGGCGAAAAAATTGGTTTTCTGCACCGATCAGGGCCGAACGTGCGGAATTTCGCAAGAAATTACAAGCAACACATTATGACGCGATTATTGACGCGCAAGGATTATTAAAGAGCGCTTTTCTTGTCACCCGCTTGGCTCATGGTGATAAACATGGCTATGACCGCCATAGCATCCGCGAACCATTAGCCAGCTTCTTTTATGACCACCGTTACGCAATCAGCAAGCAACAACATGCCGTTGAACGTATTCGCCAATTATTTGCCAAAAGCCTTGGTTATACCTGCCCAACGCAGCAAGGGGATTATGCGATTGCTCAACACTTTTTGCAGTCACAAGAAGAGCCTCAAAGCCCTTATGTCATTTTTCTGCATTCAACCACCCGTGATGATAAACACTGGCCTGAAAAAAATTGGCGAGAACTCATCGGGCTAATGGCTGGGAGTGGTATCAAAATCAAGTTGCCCTGGGGTGCACCTCATGAGCAGCAACGTGCAGAACGATTAGCAAAAGACTTTGATTTTGTAGAAGTTTTACCCAAGCTCACTTTAGCCGAAGTTGCACAGCAAATTGCTAATGCTAAAGCTGTCGTTTCTGTCGATACTGGGCTTAGCCATTTAACCGCGGCACTTGATAAACCTAATTTTACCCTGTTTGGCCCCACTGACCCCGGCTTGATTGGGGGATATGGGCAAGGGCAGCATGAAATTAAGTCAGTTGATAATTCGATGGAAAGCATCAGCGCTGATGATGTTTATCAGCAGTTGACCTGCACAATTCTATAATGCAAGGAAGCGGCTAATAGCCGCTCTCTTACGTTTTACTTCTCTGGTGCAATAAACCCAAAGCACATGGTTTCAGGTGCGGCATCCGGTTCAGAACGATAAACCACATCTTCTTTTTCTATCGTAAATTGTGGCCAGAACTTACGTACCTTAGCGAAGTTTTCATGGGCGCAATCATCATATTTCTTACCCAGCAATAACGCCCCATGTTGGCGAATTTCAGCTTCCGTAATCTCACGGTTATAGATATTCGGTGGCATATGCTTTTCCATCGACCAAGGCTGAATGACATGTGGCCTATCCTTGCCATAAATAATAAACCATTGATATTGGTTATCTTCCCCGCCAACATATTTAACTGGCATACCATAGCGCTGATACCAGCGCTGCTCACCGTCTGCTATCAAGGTTTTCACGCCAATAAATTTTTGCCCTGCTCCGCGAATATTAGCTGCTTGAACAATAAGGTACCCCGCAATAACCACGCCACCAAAGATAGCCAAACCAATTAGCGATTTTTTCAATGGCTGTTTAGGCATCACTGTTATAGAGCCGACAAATAACGGTGCACTAATCGCCATAAATGGCTGCAGCCATTCAGTTATTCGGCCGCCATCGTGAAAAGAGAACCAACCGTAGATCACAATCAGAGGAAAAAGAAGAATAAAGTTAGCCATACGATTCGCTGCCGCTTTCGGCCACCCTAACTTTCCACCGCTGCAATAAATGATAATCGCTGCAATCACTAACGGATAAAACACGCTCAGCGCCGCTTGTGTGGTATGAAGATTAAACCCAGGGTCGATTTGTGAATCTACCCATTTGAAAGCCGAAAAGTCCGTTGCCATCAACCAAAAGAAATTTGGTAATACCAAAGCAAACCACAACGCAATCGCAAGGTAAAAAACAGGGTGGCGATAACTTTGGCGAACGTGTTTCACAAATATAGTTAACAAGAAAACAGACCCAACTAGCGCCAAAGTTGAGTATTTCCCCATTGTTGCAAGGCCAGCAAATAATGCAAACGGTAACCACCATGCAGGATTATCATCAACGGCACGTAAAAAGAAATAAATAACCCAAGGCCATAATGTCACTAAAATATAGTTATCATTATAAGGAATGATATCGAAATTAATGACACCTGATAAATTCAACATTAGCATTGCAAACCAAGCGAGGTCGCGGCGCCCAGTTAAACGAAAAGCCAGCTTCCACACGCCAAGTAAACCGAATGCAATACCCACAAAGTGGCTAAAATACCAATAAAAACTATAGGAAATATCAAGGTAAATTGCAGGCCACATCATGACGCCAACAAACCATGGGTTTTTAGGTGATCCCCACTCCCCGTTCATCCCCCAATTTACCGCTTCTACTGTGTCATAAGGTACGGTTGGGTCGAAATAAAAACTCGCTAAGATCCAAGCTATGGCATAGCTTATGACCCATACATAAACATATTTATTTGAAATTGATTGATTAGTGGCTGGCATATAGTCTTAGAAAAATAAACAAAAGTTCCAACATTCCATTTGGATACTACCCTAATAGTAATAAACCAAATCGAATGACTCTATAATAAGCAGGGAAGTCTACTATAGTTTAAATGCAATACTAGGATGTGCCAGAAAATATTCACAATCTATTGTTGTAATGTTCAAGTTAATATTCAAAAAAAGACATTACTTGGCATTATTGCTCTCGCGGAGGCAAATAGGGTTGCAATAATTTTAATAATCTTTGAAGGGCACCTTGGTTCTCATGAAGAACTTCGGCGGCATGACGTCCATAATATAAGCGGTAATCTTCATCAGAAAGCAAACTCGTCACGGCTTGAGCCATCGATTCACTGTCTGTTACCGTAATCAATCCATCGGCTTGAGTCAGTTTTCCGCAAATATCTTTAAAATTGAATGTGTGAGGCCCCATTAACACGGGGAGCGCATGGGCTGCTGCTTCGAGTGGGTTATGCCCCCCAGTTTCGACCAAGCTTCCCCCAACAAAGGCAATATCCGCAATTCCATATAACAGCATCAATTCACCCATCGTATCACCGATCACCACTTGGATATCTGCTGTAGGGATTGTATTAGCGCTACGACGAATAAACGTTAAGCCAGCTTTTTGGGTCAACTCTTCTGCTTTTGCAAAACGTTCTGGATGGCGAGGAACTAAAATTAAAAGCAAATCAGGAAAACGGGATAGCAATTTTTGATGGGTTTCTAATACAATGGCTTCTTCACCCTCATGAGTACTGGTCGCTATCCAGACAGGGCGATGTGCTGCCCATTGGCGGCGCAAAGTTATTGCCCTTACAGCTAATTCAGGCGTCACTGAGATATCAAACTTCAAGCTCCCCGTTACACTCAATTGCATCCGCCGTAACCCTAATTGAACGAAGCGTTCACCATCTTCCTGATGTTGTGCTGCAACCATCGTGACATTACGTAGCATACGTTTCACAAAGCTACCGAGCTTTTGATACCCCGCAGCAGAGCGCTCAGAAAGTCTCGCATTTGCAATAACCAATGGAATTTTACGTTTATGCAATTGATTAATCATGTTTGGCCATAACTCAGTTTCCATAATGATCACAAGTTTTGGGTCGACTTGTTTCAGGAAACGGCGCATTGAACCAGGGAGGTCATAAGGTAAATAGACGTGGTCGACATCATCACCAAACGCAGAAAGAACACGTTCTGAGCCAGTTGGCGTCATCGTGGTCACTGTAATTGGCAAAGACGGATAGTGATGGCGAAGTGCACGGACTAATGGAACGGCTGCGAGGGTTTCCCCGACAGAAACTGAATGTAATAAAATGCCTTGAGGTTTTACTTTTCCTGCACAAAAGCCATAACGTTCGCCCCAACGTTTACGATACGCAGGCGCTTTACGGCTGCGCAGCAATAGGCGAACCCATATAAATGGTTGGATAAGATAAAGAAGTACCTGATATAGACGCAGCAATAACATTCGATCTGATTCACTTACCAAAATTGGCGCTATCTTACCATAAAGCGCAAATAAAAGTGTGCAGAATATGCACCTAAAAATAGCGGTAAAATCTCATCTACAGTTGCAACCATGCTAGATAGCCGATAATGTTAGCGCTTATTCATGCTGTTTTTTCGAATAGAAAATACAAACAACGAGATACTATCGCCATGAAACATAAGGCTATTTACCCTGGTACGTTTGACCCTGTGACATCAGGACATGTTGATATTGTTACCCGAGCAGCAGCAATGTTTGACCATGTTTTGCTGGCTATTGCGAATAGTCAACGAAAAAACCCGATGTTTTCCCTTGATGAGCGCGTTGCCCTAGCTAAAGAAGTCACTTCTCACCTTGATAATGTTGAAGTTGTTGGGTTTTCTGAATTGATGGCTAGTTTTGCGCAAAAAAATGGTGCCAATATTCTTATTCGAGGGGTTCGTTCTGTAGCTGATTTCGAGTATGAGTGGCAATTAGCGAATATGAACCGCCATTTTGTTCCTGACTTGGAAACCGTATTTTTATTACCATCGCAAAGTTTATCCTTTGTTTCTTCTTCTTTGATCAAAGATGTTGCACTTCACGATGGTGATATTTCATCTTTCCTACCCCCAGTGGTTGCTGAGGCAATGCTAAAGAAACTCAATAAAAAATAGTAAAAGCGCACTATTTTTGACACTGTGGGCAAAAGAAGGTGCTACGTTGCCCCTGTTTAATGCTTTCTATTGGCGTACCACACATTGGACAGGGTTCCCCCTTTTTCCCATAGACAAACAACTCTTGGGCAAAGTAACCCGGCTTACCATCCGACTGTAAAAAATCTTTTAGTGTCGTGCCGCCTTGCTCAATGGAGCGTTGTAACACCTTTTTGATCTGTTGCACGAGCTCGGTAATTTCAACCAATGTTAATGTATTAGTGATTTTTTCAGGTGATATTTTCGTCGCAAATAATGCTTCATTGGCATAAATATTACCTACACCAACAACCACTTTGTTATCCATTAACCACGGCTTAACAGCCACTTTTTTCTTTTGCGCTAATTCATAAAGATACTGCGGGTTAAATGCGTCTGATAATGGCTCAGGGCCTAAGTGTGCAAGCACAGAACTATTTTCTAAATCATCACACCAGAGCCAAGCGCCAAACCGACGAGGGTCTGTATAGCGTAGCACTTTGCCATCTCGCATGACTAAATCCACGTGGTCATGTTTTTCCTCCGGTAATTCTTCGGTCAAAATACGCACACTACCAGACATGCCCAGATGAACAATAACCCAACCTTTTTGCAATTCAATCAGCAAATACTTAGCGCGACGTTGCACACTCAGAACTATTTCGTCTGATAAACTTTTAATCTGTTCACTAACCGGCCAACGTAATCGACTATTGCGTACAACTGCGTAAGATATTGTATTTCCGACTAAATGTGGCTCTATTCCACGGCGGCTGGTTTCAACTTCTGGTAGTTCTGGCATCTATACTCCTAATTCTTACCAAAAAATCTTACTTCTCTGTTTATATCACATAGGTTATCCTAATACAGTAGCCTTACTTATATTATAAATACAGAGTAAATATTTTGATGACTAAACAATTTTTTAAGAGCAATGGCCTACCGCAAGTACTAAATGGATATGTCCCAGCAACAATACTTTTGCTTTGTATCATATCCCTGATATTAGTCCCATTTAAGCCTAATATAACTAGCAAAATATTTAATTTAACAGGTTTCATTGCAATAGTAACTGTTTTGGCATCTCCAAAAAATTATTTTAAAAATAATAAATCACTAGTAATCGCTCTTCCATTATTTCTCATTGGGCTGTCCCATTTAGCTTGGGTTGAACTATATAAAACCAGCGACTCATTATATAAAAATGTTTATTATGGATATTTTCAAATGGGTAAAATTGCTATTTTTTGTAGTTTTATTTTATTATGTATAGATAAAATAAAGGGAACAATTAAATTAAGCCAGCTTCATTTTTACACAGCATTATTTACTCAACTGAGTGTTTTTCTATATGCGCTATATCAAGCAATTTACTTGAACTCCCCTCGCGTAGAACTATCATTTGGGAATGCATCGAATGCAACAGGAGCTGCTTATGCTATGATATTTTTATCACTGTATTTTCAAACTGTATTTCCACAATCAAAGATAAAATTTAATCACATTATTTATTTTACATCATTAGTACTTACTTATATATCTATTCTATTAACTGAAACCAGAGCTGCAATATTAGTTTATCCTTTCATTTCAATCTTCATATTTTTTCTACACTCAAGAGAAACAAATACTAGAATAAAGAAAAACAGAATTTATCTATTAATCCCAATTTTAGTTTTATTAATCTGTGGGTTATTCTTCTCAGATTCTATCTCTTCTAGAATGAACTTAGCAGCAAAAGAGGGAATGTTATATATAGAGAAAGGTAAGTCTTCTTCTGTTGGCGATCGATTATCTATGATAAAAGCTGGAATCTACTCTTCAAATGATAATTTCTTTTGGCAATCAGCAGAAGAACGAAATAATAAGATAAGTGAACTCGCTAAAATCGATAAAAGCTTACAAGGTGCGACAAAACACTTTCATGCACATTTGCATAATGACCTTGTGGAAAGTCTCTCGACCAAAGGTTGGATTAGCGGTGTAATACTAACACTAATATTTTATCTAGCTATTATCCTATATGGAATAAAAAGTGATAAAAACCCTTTTATATTAGGGGTCGCTATTAGTCTTATTACTTTAGGTTTTAGTGATGCATTAATCATATCAAAGCAAGTATCTTTAACATGGAGCTTAGCTTTAATATTAATAATAAGTTGTATCGCGATAAAAAATAATCGCATTACATCAACCTAACTTTTTTAAAGTTTAGCAGCCTAATTATCTTCCAGAGAGTGATATTATTTAACTGAAAAATTCTCACTCTTTTTTTATATTTACCTGATAAATTATTTAACTCAACACAGTCTTCTTTGCTTAAAAAATTATTTTCATATAACTCTTTAAGCTTATCATATTTTTTATTTAAAAATAGCTTCCAAATATATCTTAATTTCCTATCAAGAATATTATTTTTTAGCAAATTAAAAATTTCTTTTTTATCTTTTCCATCATAGCTTTTTTGTATTATTTCACTGAGCGTTTCCATTGCAAATATATCATGAAGATAATCTTTTTCACCCCATGCTGAAGTCGTTAAAGAACCCTCACGATAATTATGGTGATATAAATAATCTAAGCTCATTTTACATTTTGCCAATGTTAATAACTGACATATAAATAATATATCTTCAGCAAAGAATAATTTTTCATTAAACCGAATATTATGATAATCAATGAATTTTTTCTTAATTATCATTGAACCAATATGAAAAGAAATTTCACCAGATAAATACTTAGCTAACAAATGGTCATCACAATATAATGACGGCTGCTTATCTATACTATTCTTGTAATGTTTATAGTACCCACAAAGTTGTACATCTACATTATTTTTTCTTGCGTTATTTATTAGAATAGAAAAAAATTCCGTTTCAAGTTGATCATCACTATCTAAAAAACAAATGAATTCACCTTGAGCATTTTCAATGCCAATGTTTCTTGCTCTTGAAACTCCTCCATTTGGTACTGATATGATTCTAATCAATTGATTAAATTTACAGTATTCATCAAGCAAATCTAGAGTATTATCCGTTGAACCATCATCAACAACAACAATCTCAATATGATAATCGTCAGGAGCCAGGATGGAATTTATGGTATCTAAAATGAAATCACTGGAATTATACACAGGTACAATGACAGAAACGAGAGGTTTTTCTCTAGAACAATAGTTATCAATAAGAATATGTTGATTATTCATCATGTTTACCAGTAAGATACCCTTATACTTCCATATAAAATACTATCTTTATAGCAAGCTTCGTTTATAACAGCTAAACTATACTAAATCATTACAAATAAAACCATAACCTTATATAAAATTAATTGTTATCTTATAGGCCTTAGACACATAGCTATGACAAAAAAAATTGATATCAAAAAAATACTATTCAGCATATTAGCATTAGCTATTTTGATTATTTTTTCTAAAATGATGCTAAAAGGTTCAGGTATTTCTCACCCTAGTGTTCGAGATATTACACTAGTCTGCCTCTTTTTTATCATATTAAGCTCATCTCAAAAAGCCTATTGGGTAATCGGTTCGATAATAGTGGCAATATATGCATTGTATACCCCTATCGGGCTTACATTTGGAACTCCTACCTATCAATACCTTGCATCTTTAATTGCTACTGATGCATTAGAAACTGCAGAGTTCTTTACTCAGATCCCATTAAAAAATTACCTCTCTATTCTAGTTATTATTGGTGGTTTTATTTTATTTAGAAAAATAACTAATTCTAAAAAAATACAGTTTTATAAAAACAAATCATTAATTATATGTTTAATAATTATAGCTTTAATAGACCAAGTTCCTTTTAGAATATTTAATGAAGGTTATCAATCAATTAATAGTTTACAAAAAGAACTCGAAACACTTAGTCCTTATACCCAAAAAAGTAATTGGGGTGTGTCTACACTTAGAAATGATGAAAAACTTTATGATGATTACATATTAATTGTTGGTGAAAGTGTAAGACGTGATTATATGGGGATTTATGGGTATCCAATAAATAACACACCATTCTTATCTCATACAAATGGGACTATTGTTGATGGTTTAACCGCTCCAGGTACAAATACGATTTCTTCATTACGTCTTATGTTAACACTTCCTAATATAGCTGAGTGGACACCAAACTATGGCCTAAATTTTATTGATTTAGCTGAGTCTGCAGGTTTTAAAACATACTGGCTGTCAAATCAAGGTTTTATTGGAGAATATGACACACCTGTTAGTTTTATTGCAGCGAGAAGCTCCCTCAAAAGATTTATGAAAATTGGAGCTTATAATTCGAGTAATTCAAGTGATTTTGAATTACTCGATATTTTTAAAAAAGAGTTAAATACAACGGTATCGAAAAATCAAAAACGACTTTTCGTTATTCATTTGTATGGTTCTCACCCTGATACATGTGCTCGTATTGAAGATTTTGAAAATAAATACTTAACAGAGGATGATAAGTATACCAATATTTCTTGCTATGTTGCCAGTATTGAAAAAACAGATCAATTAATTAGCAAAATATATGATACACTGAAAAGCCAAGAAAATAAAAATAACCGTACTTTCTCTATCCTCTATTTTGCAGACCATGGATTGTCCCATAATCTTGTTGATAATAAGCTAAAAATGAGCTTGAGTAAGTCATCTACGAAGATATTAAACATTCCTCTAATTAAAATATCCTCAGATGATAAAGATAGAAATTATATTAAATCGAAAAAATCAGGATTATTTTTTACTGAGGGATTAGCTAACTGGTTAGGTATTAACAATGCTAAATTGAAAGAAAATTACAGCCTATTTTCATCATTAAAAGATGATGAAAAATATGATCCTATAGAGCAATATAAGGGATTACGTCAAGATAATGATGATGCAATTGATATTCGAGGAAAATGATATCTAAAATTAAAGGCCAGGGGGTATAAAACCCCTGGCCTTTAGTTATTTAAATCTTTTATATTCAAATAAGCTTTTTATACCGCTAATAAATTTACGTTGATGAAACTCGTGTTTATACCTTTCTTGATATTCTGGTTTTTTCTTCGCCTGCACTAACTGGCAATCTCGCCATGGAGAAGTATCAAAAGCAATCTTGAATGTTTCACTAGAAGGATATTCTGTTCCCCAGTAATGCCAAGGCTTAGTCGCCCCAGTATAGTGAATTAGCTTAGTTGAAGGTTTAATGAAATCTTTATAGTTAATTTTTTCTAATTCATTCTTTAATGTATATATACAGTTGTAATCTCTTGATAAATAAATATTATTACAATCAAATAAAATATTGAGTGCATCTTGATCTAAATATTTTAACGGTTTTCCTGTATGATTTTCTGTAATTAATTTAAATGCCTTTTTTGTGAACTGATTGGCATCCCACTTTTTTAGGTTTAAAAAAATCACGCCAGCATTAAAATATTTATTTTTTAGGCTTGTGATTTTTAATCTTGACTCACAAGACTCTTGCATACTAGGAACATCAGGAATTACTGCCGCATACTCACCTTGAAAAACAATATGAGTATAGTCTACTAAGCTTCCCTTACAAAATACATCAGCGTCTAAATAAAGAATCGACGGAATTACCTTACACAAATGGTCAAAAATAAAAAATCTAAAATATGTAGCATAAGACCATACGTGGGATGTAGGAAGCTTTTTTAGCTCTTCTGAATTCAAAACATATACATCAATACTTACCTTTTCATTTGAAGCTAACTTTGCAAGCTTCATTAAAAAGTCATCATCAATAAAATCTGTAAACAAATGAAACTTTAAATTGATATTTCTATTATTTATAATAATAGAGTTCATGGATATCCCAGAGCCAAACAAAAACCCTTTATCTACACCATAAGCGATATTTAGATCCGCTTCTATTTTGTTTTTCCCTAGCTCTATCTTTTCTTTTATTAAATCCACGTAACCACCTATTATCACTTTATTTTACTAATGAAGTATTGAATATATGAAATAAAACCTTTCATATATTTTCTTTGGTTTATTTGATGCTTAGCACAATAACGTAAATAATTGCTATTACTAGGAACCATTAAAGGAACCTGACTCCATGGTGATACTCGTCTTGCTCTATGAAATGGTTCTGCAGATGAGTAAGATGCCCACTCATGCCATGGTTTTGTTGGACCAACATAATGAATAAAAACAGTATTTTCATTCACAGGATAAACAAAATTATCCTTTAACTCATAATTCAAGCTAAACTGAGTATTAAAAATACCTTGGAGATAAATCACCTTTCCCATGAGTAAGATATTGAGTACATCCTGATCAGGATAACTGAGTTTAACAGCTAAATTTTCATCCATTAATAAATCAATTGATTTTTCAGTGATTTGTTGTTTTTGCCAGTTTAATAGGTTTATATACATGACACCACTATTAAAATAGCCCTCCGAAATTGCGAGAGTATCTAGAGAATTAGCTCGGTTTATCCACCATTTTTCATCTCGTTCAGCTACGACAGCTGCAACTTCTTCACTTAATGTTAGAGAAACCAGCTCATTAATTTTATTATGACAAATTATATCCGCGTCTAAATACAGTAAATAGTTAATTTTATTTTTAAAATACTCGGCGATAATAAACCGAAAATAAATTGCATGAGTCCAATTTTTGGTCGTTGGTAATTTATTGAGATTTTTTGCATCAATATAATACAAAGTAATCTTCGTGTTATAGGTTAAACAAATCTCTCGAAATCGCTCTATATTCTGATGATTCATAGAATCATCAATAAACACATGAAAATTAAATTTTTTATCTGGGTTTTGGGTTAAAATGGAAACTATTGAAATTCCGCAGCCATATAAAAAGTTTGTATCGATACCATACGCAATATTAATGTCATTAGGTATATACTCACCCTCATGCCCAAGGAATATTGCTTCTTTTATCATCCCATTAAATTCAATTTTCATAGCCATCTCTCGAGATTCAATTTCCTACAATCCACGCTTTTCTGTTCTGAGCCTAATTTTTTCAGCCTTACGACTAACTTTCTCGATAAAATTTTGCTCTTGCTTTAAAATCTTCTGCAAGGATAAGCCAAAATAAAACTTCATAAAACGAAAAATATCACGCTGAGTGAGCCCAATATTTAATGATGAATAATATAAACCAATTAAGTCTTTATTTCGCCAGCGAGTTGGAACAGAATTTCTGAGTTGTGCTCTGTGCAAATCAATAACCGATATTTTTAGCTGTTCTTCATTTCCCGCAAATGGCAAATGCAGTAAAAAATGGCAAATATAACAATCACGATGGTTAATACCAGCCGCGTGCATTTTACGCACCATCTGCGCGACTCGACGAATAATCATTTGTTTAGTACTAAACGTTGGCGGGTTATCTAGCCAATTCGCACAATAATCTTCTAAACTCACCGTCGGGGTTAAATCTTCAGTAATAATAAAGGAGTGGCGACGAAGAGGGTTAATCCCTTTTTGCCCAAAAGCTCGGCCATTCATAGTATCAACTCCCACTTGAGTAAGTCGATGAATAGCATTCCACTCTCTATCCGCCCCTAATACAGGCAACCGAAAAGATAATAAGTTTTTAAGGACTTCTTTCAGTGTAGTCCCATAATGAATTTTTATAAAATAGCTGCGCCCTTCAAGTTCAAAACGCAGCGTTTTACGCGTCTCTAACGCACGAAAAACTTCACCTTGTAACTTATCTGTCTCGATAAAAGGATCTTTGTTTTTCCACAATTCATTAAAAGGGGTTTTTAAGTCAATCATTTGTTTCCCCCTAAAATAATATCTGCGGCTTTTTCTGGTAAACTATACAAATCTTCTGTATCCGCAAAATGTCGCGCATTACTTGCCCATTGCGCTAATTGAACCGAATTCTTTAAGCTATCGACTAATGCCAAATTTAAAACCGTTTGTTCAAAGGGTTCGCTTATCACAATACCGCATTGAGCTTGGCTAATAAATGAAGCATATCCACACACTTCTGTGACAATAATCGGTAAACCTGCAGTAATCGCTTCTAATAACACAATACCTGCCGCTTCTTGATAAGCCGGGTGCATTAATATATCGGCTGCAGCCATTAATTCTGCAATATCATTACGGCCGCTAAAGAAAGAAACTTGCGAACCGATGCCCAACGTTTTCGCTAATTGCTGGTATTTCGCCGGTTTATCTTGGCCAACTACCATCAATAACGTGTTTTTCTTAATCTCATCGGGCAATGCCGCAATGGCTTTTATCGTACGGTCAACACCTTTGCGTTTGAAGTCAGAACCCACCTGTAATACTAAAAATGCAGACTCAGGTATTTGATTTTTTTCACGATAAACTCTTTTCGCATCTACAATTTGCTTATCATACTTTCTATCTTGGGCGATACCGGGAGGCAGCATATGGAAACGCTCATTTTCGGTTTCATAATGCTTTTTGAAATGACTAATTTGATGTGGCGTTAACATTAATAACTGTGTCGGTTTCCCCACAGCAAAAACGGCTTTTTCAAATTCGGCATAATGTTTATAGCGAGGTGTCAGCTTATAAAAAAAACCTTTTTCTTCAGCGACTTTCTGGGCATAGCAGACATCTGCTGCATAATACACATCCAGGCCTGGCATTTTATTGAAGCCAATTACCCGCTCAACAGGATGCTGCTTTAAATGCGCCAACACCCAGTCATAATATTGTGCATTGCGTCCGTGATTCGTCTTCGATGTCACCGGCACGATAATAATTTCAAAACCATCCGGCTTATCACCTTCCCATGATTGGGTATAGACACGTACGTGATGCCCACGTGATTGGCATTCGGTTGCAATACGTAGAAAATCCCGTTGTAACCCACCAAACGGAAAGTATTTATATAAGCAAAATGCCAAATTCATGTTAATACCTTGTCATCATAGAGCGAATATTCATCGGCAACATTTTCTCTGTTGCTTTAATTACATCGGATGCAGGGACAATAGATAAATATTTTTTACTGCGATCAAGTTCATTTCGCGGCGGCATGGGTTCATAGTCTCCCGCCCAAAATTGCACGCTATTATCGCTCCAAGGCCGCCAAAAAACATGATTTGTCGCACCGAAAAGGCACACAATGGGTGTATTGACGGCTGCTGCAATGTGCATTGGTGCAGAATCAACACCAATAAATAAAGCGGCATGAGCAATCAATGCGCCTAGCTCAGGAAATGAAGTTTTCCCTGCAAGTTCAGTAACAGGTTTTGTTTGGCAACCATTTGCAATCTCATCGATACATTCTAAATCTTCTTTACTCGGCCCCGAAGTTAAAACGACTTGATAACCACGAGATTGCAATGCATCGATGACGGCTGAAAATTTTTCATTATCCCAACACTTAAAAGCTTGGCGTGCTGTTGGTTGAATAACGACATAACTGCTATGAACCCCCAGTCTTAACAACCTTTCATCAATATTTTTCCAATCCTGCTCTGAATAAGCCATTGTTAGATGTGTTTTTAGTTCTTTTATTTCTAACGGCTTGAGCACTGATAAGTTATTTAGAACAACATGCTCGCCCTCAGGCTCTGTCAAATGCGTAAAACTGTTACGCCAATATTTAGAATCTCGATGGGCAAACTGATGGGAAATTTTTGTGCTAGCAGGAATAGCCCGAACCAATACACTCACCATCCATTGGTCTGCTAGATTAACAACTAAATCATATTTATTTTTACGCAGCTTTAGCAGCAACTTAATAAAATTACATGCTTTACTCAGCCCACCACTTTTTTTCCCAGATATGCCGTATAACGCGTTAATTTCAGCATTTTCAGAGAGAATGGGGATAGTATCCTGATAAAGTAAAACATCAATTTCAGCATCAGGATATCGGTGTTTTAATGAGCTGATAACAGGTGTTGTCAGCAACATGTCCCCATGAAACCTCATCTTGATCACAAGAATTTTTTTAAACTGTTTTTTCACCAGGCACTCTTAGTCAAGTCTATATGTAAAAGACGATAGTCATTCGACAACAAATATCATTATTAATTCAATGAATACTTACTATGTTACTACTTTCATAATCATGGTCATAGCTTCGAATGCACATATCAGCGACAACCCAAATTTTAGATAAAAAAAAACTCAGCCGAAGCTGAGTTTTTAACGCAGAAAGCAAAATTATTTGATTTTTGCTTCTTTGTAGATCACATGCTTACGAACAACTGGATCGAATTTTTTCAGTTCCAGTTTTTCTGGCATTGTGCGCTTGTTCTTCGTAGTGGTATAGAAATGACCTGTACCTTCAGAAGAGACTAGCTTGATTTTCTCGCGAATACCTTTAGCCATTTTTTAGCTCCTTAGTACTTCTCACCACGGGTACGCAGTTCAGCAAGAACAGCATCAATACCCTTTTTATCGATAACACGCATACCTTTAGCAGATACACGCAGTGTTACGAAACGTTTCTCAGACTCAACCCAGAAACGGTGAGAGTGCAGGTTTGGCAAAAAACGACGTTTGGTCGCGTTTAATGCGTGTGAACGGTTGTTGCCGCTCATTGGACGCTTGCCAGTAACTTGGCAGACTCGTGACATGTCTATTCTCCAAAAATCTAATCAGCTCGAGCTTTTTTGTTCTGGGTATGGCCGCCTCGTCAGGCTTAGGAGCCCATCTCAGCAAACTTTCATTGACTGAAAAAACCGTTGATACCTAAATAAAGATTTACTTTACTAAAACGTAAAAATTTACTGAGATAGGCCCTTCTCGCCAAACCCAAGATCCTTAAAGGTGGCGTAGTATACGCTTTACATCGTTTTCACTCAAGCCCAACGCAAAGAAAGTTGTCATTTTTTAGACAAAAAAATAATTTTATAACCATCCTCGCTCTACAAATGACACACATTGCTTGTGTCCGACGACAAAATGGTCAAGTAGTTTAATCCCCATAATAACGCAAGCACGCTGGATCCGTTCTGTCACCTGCCTATCTGCGGTGCTGGGTTCTGGGTTACCAGATGGATGATTATGGGCAAGTATAATCCCGTTTGCATTCATTTTTATGGCAAAGCGAATGATTTCTCTGGGGTGAACTTCAACTTTGTTCAAAGTACCTTTAAACAATTCCTCATGACAAATAATCTGATTTTTATTATTTAAAAATATCACGACAAAGACTTCGCGCTCTTGCCCTGCGAATAAATCCAGCAACTTTGCTTTCAATTGCTCAGGCCCAGTCATCACATCTTCATGTAAAAACTGTTCAGAGAAAAAACGGCGAGCCAACTCACTGACAGCCTGCAATTGGGTAAATTTACAGCTCCCCATTCCTTTACATTGTTTTAGTTTTTCGTAGTCTGCTTGTAAAAGCAAATAGACCGAACCAAACTCCTGTATTAAACGCTTCGCAAGTTGCAAGACAGGTTCACCTTGGCTCCCTGTACGCAAAAAAATAGCGAGTAGCTCAGCATCAGATAACGCAGCCGCACCGTATGCAAGTAGCTTTTCTCTTGGTGGTAAGTCTAGATGTTCACTCATCATATTCTTTGTCCCTAAATCCATTTCACCTTTTTTATCTAGCCTAAAAAACATTCACAACCCCTCGCATATGGGTTTGCGTAGCGCTTCGCAAAAATAGTACTGTGACGAAAAATCGAGCGCGCCACCTCTAGCTTCTCTGTGGTAATATGCCACCCATGTTGACCGTATTGGATAAAAATAATGAATCAACTATCACTATTAGGTAAGCAGATAGTTATTGGTATCAGTGGGGGCATTGCCGCTTATAAGATCCCTGAACTCACCCGCCGTTTGCGCGATAAAGGGGCAGTTGTGCGCATTGTCATGACTGACGGTGCAAAAGCCTTTATTACACCTTTAACCTTACAAGCCGTTTCAGGGCACCCTGTTTCTGATGACCTACTCGACCCAGCCGCAGAGGCCGCAATGGGTCACATTGAGCTCGCTAAGTGGGCGGATATTATTATTCTCGCGCCTGCTACTGCGGATTTAATTGCTCGCCTCAGTGCAGGAATGGCAAATGATTTGCTCACAACGGTTTGTCTTGCTTCCGCAGCGCCAGTTGCACTTGTGCCGGCAATGAACCAGCAAATGTACAGAGCAAAAGCAACGCAAGAAAATTTAATCAAATTGCAACAACGCCAATGTATGATTTGGGGGCCAGACGCAGGTAGCCAAGCTTGTGGTGATATTGGCCCAGGTCGCATGATTGACCCACTAGAAATTGTTCGTCTAACCAGTGAGTTTTTTACCCCTAAACTCGACTTACAAGGCATCAAATTAATGATCACTGCGGGCCCAACACGGGAAGCACTCGACCCCGTTCGTTTTATCAGTAACCATAGTTCGGGAAAGATGGGTTTTGCCATTGCTAAGGCTGCTAGCCAACGTGGAGCAGAAGTCACTTTAATTGCGGGCCCTGTAAATATTGGAACACCTGAAGGGGTTAACCGGGTTGATGTCATTAGTGGCTTAGAAATGTATGAACAAGTCCATAAAACGATTTCAACGCAAAATATTTTTATTGGTTGCGCAGCAGTTGCAGATTATCGAGCAAAAAACATTGCTGAAAATAAAATAAAAAAACAAGGTGATGAAGTTTCGATTACACTTATCAAAAACCCAGACATCGTCGCGAGTGTTGGAAATCTAAAACACAATAGGCCATATGTTGTTGGGTTTGCAGCTGAAACCCAAAATGTGGAAGAATATGCACGCCAAAAACGACAACAAAAACAACTCGACCTTATTTGTGCCAATGATGTATCACTAGCAGATAACGGATTTAATAGCGATAACAATGCGTTACATCTTTTTGATGCCAACGGTGATACCCGTTTGCCTCACTGTAATAAAAATGAATTAAGCCACTATTTACTTGACGAGATACTTCAACGTTATGAAAAAAATTGACCTAAAAATCCTTGATAGCCGTATCGGTAATGAATTTCCTCTACCAGCCTATGCCACCACGGGTTCTGCTGGTTTAGATTTACGTGCATGCATTGATGCACCAATTGATTTGGCGCCAGGTCAAACAGAGCTTATTCCAACAGGTTTAGCTATTCACATTGCTGATGAAAGTCTTGCTGCTGTCATCTTACCTCGCTCCGGTTTAGGTCATAAACATGGTGTTGTACTTGGTAACCTCGTTGGTCTCATTGATTCGGATTACCAAGGCCAACTCATGGTGTCTGTATGGAACCGCAGTGACAAAGCGTTTACCGTTGAACCTGGTGAACGTATGGCGCAAATGGTGTTTGTCCCAGTTGTTCAAGCTGAATTTAATATTGTTAATGATTTTGACGCAACAGAGCGTGGGGCTGGCGGTTTTGGCCACTCTGGCCGTCAATAAATAGAATATCCTGATAACGAATATGCTAGATAGAACCTGAATTAGGTTCTATCTTTATGAATAAAAACAATCAGCCGCATATTTTCTTTCAGGAAGCTTGCTCAACATTACTTACATTTTAAATATTGTTTAAATCCATTTTGCTTCGTAAGTCTCTTTACTAAGAGCAAAATTTTGGATAGTTTGTTTTGCTGTTTTAGCAGGGGTCTTATTAGACATGGCAGAAAAAGCGACAACACAAAAACGTAACAGGCGTGATGAGATTTTACAGGCTCTTGCGTTAATGTTAGAAAGTAGTGATGGTAGCCAACGTATCACAACAGCAAAACTTGCTGCTACGGTTGGTGTTTCAGAGGCTGCGCTGTATCGTCATTTTCCGAGTAAAATGAAAATGTTCGATAGCCTCATTGGGTTTATTGAAGACTCGTTGGTTTCGCGCATTAATCTGATATTAAGTGATGAAAAAGATACGATAATTAGAATTAAACTAATACTTGCCCTAATACTGGGTTTTTCCGAGAAAAACCCTGGGCTAACGCGTATAATGACCGGCCATGCTCTGATGTTTGAGCAAGATAGGCTGCAAGATCGTATTAATCAATTATTTGAACGTATAGAATCACAATTACGGCAAGTGCTAAAAGAGAAAAAAATACGTGATGGCCATGGGTTTATTCATGATGAGTCACTACTTGCTTCTCAGCTACTAGCCTTTTGTGAAGGAATGCTCTCTCGTTTTGTGCGTTCTGAGTTTCGTTATCGGCCAACCGTCGAATTTGAATCACGCTGGCCTTTAATTCTAGCTCAGTTACAATAACCGATTATTTATACTACTCACCCCGCCCATCATTGGGCGAGGGCTTTTTTTTATTCAATTCCGTATTGTTCACGGTAAGCCTTCATAGCCGCTAAATGTTCCTGCATACCTTCCTGCTCAGAGAGGTAAGTGATTAAATCGCTCATGGTAATAATTGAGTAAACTTTACAGCCATAGTCACGCTCAACCTCTTGTACTGCTGAAATTTCACCTTTCCCTTTTTCTTGGCGGTCAAGGCATAGCAGAACACCATTCAACGTAGCTTGTTGTTGTTTAATAATTTCCATTGACTCACGGATTGCCGTTCCTGCAGTAATGACATCATCAACGACTACAACACGCCCTTGCAAAGGACTCCCGACTAACATACCACCCTCGCCATGGTCTTTAGCTTCTTTGCGATTGAAACAATATGGCATATCGATATCATGGTGCTCAGAAAGCGCGACTGCTGTCGTCGTTGCGATTGGGATCCCTTTATACGCTGGACCAAATATGACATCACACTCGATGGCACTATCTTGTAATGCTTGTGCATAAAAACGACCGACAAGTGCCAGATCACGCCCTGTATTAAATAACCCTGCATTAAAAAAGTAAGGGCTTTTACGACCTGATTTCAGCGTAAACTCACCAAATTTAAGTACCTGTTTTTTCATGGCAAGTTCGATAAAATCGCGCTGATAGGCTTTCATTGGTCATTCTCCTCGTTGATGATTATTTATCTATATTCAAGGCTGGCTAATTGATTGATGAACCAGCAGGCATAAAAAAGGCGACTTTTCAGCCGCCTAATTAATGATTAACTTACTTCAGCGCTTCTCGCTGAGCTTCAAAAATGGTATTTAAACCTGTTTTAGCTAACGCCAGTAGGGCCAATAGCTCTTCATGACTAAATGGTTCGCCTTCTGCTGTGCCCTGCACTTCAATCATTCGGCCATCATCCATCATGACAACATTCATATCAGTTTCAGCCGCAGAATCTTCAACATATTCAAGGTCACATAGAGCGTCTTGATTGACAATTCCAACAGAGACGGCAGCGACCATTGATTTTAGTGGGCTTTTTGCAATTTTACCTTGCTCAACCATGTTATTCAGTGCGTCAACTAGCGCTACGCATGCACCAGAAATCGCTGCTGTACGCGTGCCGCCATCCGCTTGGATAACATCACAGTCTAAAGTAATTGTGTACTCACCTAATTTTTTAAGGTCAACCGCGGCACGCAAAGAACGTGCAATTAACCGTTGGATTTCCATCGTACGGCCCGTCTGTTTGCCTCGCGCAGCTTCACGTTGATTACGTGAGTTTGTTGCGCGCGGTAACATGCCGTATTCCGCGGTAACCCAACCTTGCCCCTGCCCTTTTAAAAAGCGAGGAACGCCTTCTTCAACAGTTGCATTACATAACACCTTCGTGTCGCCAAACTCAATAAGAACAGAGCCTTCTGCATGCTTAGTATAGTTGCGCGTGATGGTAATCGGGCGCATTTGGTCTGCTTGTCTATCTGCTGGGCGCATGGTGTTATCTCCATTATCAACTCAAATTGGGACGCATTATACGTTGTTCAAGCGATAATGCCTATCCTGTCATCCTGCATAGCGTTATAATCCCCTAAATTTTTACGATAATGGGAACGAATTATGATCCGTAGTATGACCGCTTTTGCCCGTCGGGATATCAAGGGTGAATGGGGGAATGCGGCCTGGGAGCTGCGTTCCGTAAACCAACGTTATTTAGAAACGTATATTCGCTTACCTGAGCAATTTAGAAGCCTTGAGCCCGTCATTCGTGAGCGCCTGCGTTCTCGCTTAACACGTGGAAAGGTGGAGTGTAGTCTACGCTTTGAGTTAGACGGTGCAAATCGTGGTGAATTAATCCTAAATGAGCAATTAGCACGCCAGTTAATCAGTGCAGCGAATTGGGTTAAAAATTACAGCCATGAAGGTGAAATCAACCCATTAGAAATTTTGCGTTGGCCTGGAGTGATGTCAGCTGGCGAACAAGATTTAGATGTCATCAGCGAACAATTAATGGCGGGTTTAGATGAAGCGATTGATGCTTTCATTCAAAGCCGTGAAGCTGAGGGTGCTTCATTGCATGCACTCATCGAACAGCGCCTTGATGGCGTCTTAGTTGAAGTCGCCAAAGTACGTCAACACATGCCAGAAATTCTACAATGGCAACGTGAACGCTTACAAAACAAGTTAGAAGAGGCTGAAATCCAAGTGGATAACAACCGCTTAGAGCAAGAGCTTATTTTATTAGCGCAACGTGTTGATGTTGCAGAAGAGTTAGATCGCTTAGAAGCACACGTTAAAGAAACACGTAATATCTTGAAGAAAAAAGAGGCGACTGGTCGCCGTCTTGACTTTATGATGCAAGAATTTAACCGTGAAGCAAATACATTAGCGTCAAAATCAATTAATAGCGAAGTCACAACTTCAGCAGTTGAACTCAAAGTATTAATCGAACAAATGAGAGAACAAATTCAGAACATCGAATAATCACTCTGTAACGGTTTTAATCTATAAAGAAGCCAACCGATGAAGTAATCTTATTGATCGTTTGGCTTTTCTCTTTGAAAAGATCTTCAAACTAACTCGAAATAGGTACCAATTTTCATGAACTTTGGGCTTATATTCCACAATAACCCTTCGAAGATATTAAAATTTTTTTATCCAAGCAGTATTAGGAGAAAAATGAACTACTGCCACAGTATTAATTATACTTTTCCAAATAATGAATAATATCGATTAAATCAACCCCTACAAAAATCACATAAAAACTTGATTTTTAATCGTAAATTTAATTTCCTCCCTGTTTTTTCCAAAAATAAGATCTCGCTCATAAATCAATCAAATGTTTTGAGTTCAATCACAGATAACAAAACAGATCTTTGACACCACAATAACTGCTTATTAACATCCATCTTGTATACAAGTTGAATTCAATATAAATACAATAAGGTTGATTACCTCGACAAACCAATAAAAAGGTAACTCTATGTCACATAATGATTCTGTTGTAACACCAGCAACAAAAGACTCACCAGGGCGTTTACGTTGGGGATTAGCAGCAATATTTTTTATTATCGGTTTGATTGCATATATGGACCGCGCAAATATTTCCATTGTTGCCGAACATATGATGACCGATTTAGGAATGAGCAAAGTTCAATTTGGCTTTTTGGGTGCGCTATTTTCACTTGGCTATGCGCTTGCCCAAATTCCAAGCGGCATACTTGCAGAACGGTTTGGTAGCAGGCTTATCGCAACTATTAGCCTTTACATTTGGTCCGCATTCACAATATTAACGGTCGTTGCCCCTACCTATATTTGGTTATGCATCGTACGCTTCCTATTTGGTGTTGGAGAAGCGCCGCTCTACCCTGCAAATGCCGTCTTTAATACATGGTGGTTTCGCCAAAATGAAAAGGCACGGGCAGCTAGTTTCTTACTTGCTGGTTCCTATTTTGGGCCTGTGATTGCCCCTACCCTTACCGTATTTATTATGATTTCATTCGGGTGGCATGCCGTTTTCTATATCTTCGGTGTGATTGGTATTCTTATCGGTATGGTTTGGTATTTCTTTGCCAGAAATAAACCTGAACAACATCCTAAAATTTCTCAAAGTGAAATTGCGTTTATCCAAGGAGGCCGAACAATTAGTGAGCAAGGCGGTGCTGATGTTAAAGCCCCTTGGCGAAAATTTATGAAAGAACGTCCGTTCTGGGCGGTTGGTTTCCAATACTTTTTTGTCGCCTATATGACCACCTTATTTATGATTTGGCTCCCCACCTACTTACAAGAGGCTCGTGGCTTCTCATTAACCGAAATGGGTATTGCTGCCAGCTTTCCTTGGTTAGCAATTTGTATCGCAGTACTCACTGCAGGTTCAATTTCTGATTGGTTACTCAACAAAGGATACTCACAGTTAGTCGCGAGGGGATATATCGCCATTACCGGTTTTATTCTATTTATCGTGGGTATTTGCGGTGCGGCTCAAACTGAAAGTGCCATTGCAAGTGTTGCATGGCTCACCCTCGCACTCGGTTCTCTAGGATTGCCAGTTGTGACCTCTTGGGCAATCGCTGCGGATAAGGGCCGCCAATATGCAGGCTCTGTCAGTGGATGGATGAATTTATGGGGCAATCTCGGTGGTGTTATTTCCCCCATTCTATGTGGCTGGCTTGCACAGCATTTTGGTTGGACCGTCGCTTTACTTTTCAATGTGATACCTATCAGTTTAGCGATTATTTGCTGGTTTTTTATTCAGCCAGATAAACCTTTAGCAGCTGCTGTTAACCCTGACTAATTTTCACCCAAAGCACATTATATTCAATAAATAAAGGTGTCCCTATGTTTACATTAAATCCTCGTGTTGCCTGTTTTAGCCCTGAAATTATCGAAAGTTGCCGTGATGTTTGCCCGTCAACTATCGGACATATGACTGACTTCGGTTTTCTCAAAACATTACGCCCACAAATTGAACAATGCCAATTTATTGGTAATGCTGTAACAGTACGTATTCCACATATGGACTCATCTGCTGTACATAAGGTGTTCGACATCGTGCAAGAAGGCGACGTTGTCTGTATCGATATGTCAGGGGATTATGATCGCGCTTGTTGGGGCGAGATGGTTTCTTATATGGCACGGGCAAAGAAAATTGCCGGCGCGGTTATTGATGGTTGTGTCACCGATATCAAAGCATTACGTGAGATTGGCGTTCCTATTTATGCACGTAAAGTGAGTCCGTTAACAACGCGAATTTTAGGTATTGAAGGCGCAATTAATGTGCCGATTAGTATAGACGGCGTAACGATCCATCCTGGTAATTTAATCATTGCAGATGGCGATGGCATTTTAGTCGCTGATGAAGTGACTCTGCAAGAGTATCGCCAACGAGCCCTTAATGCTCAACATGCTGAAATTGATGTTAAAAAGCGCATTGATGCTGGTGAAACATTAGCGGCAATTTCAGGTGCTGCGAAATTTTTTGAATAAGGAGACTCTATGAAGATTGCAATTGCTCAGCTAGCCAGTAGTCCAGATAAAGCTCAAAATTTAAAAAAAGCATGCGAAGCTATACAAAAAGCCGCTCAAGGTGGTGCCGACCTCATTCTATTGCCGGAAATGTTTATGGCTTTTGTTCCAGCAGATAGTGGTATTAGCTATGCTGATGTCGCAGAAGCTGTTGATGGCCCTTTTGTCTCTCAGTTGGCAAAAACTGCCCAACAATGCGGTATTTATGTGACTTGTGGAATTTATGAAAGTGCCCCGAATGAGCCGAAAAGAGCATTCAACACGACAATTATGTTGAACCGCCAAGGTGAGCTTATCTATCACTACCAAAAAACCCACCTATACGATGCCTTTTCATATCAGGAATCCCTTAATATCATTCAAAGTAATAATGAATTAAAACCTGTGGAAACTGAATTTGGCAAAATTGGCGTTTTAGTCTGTTATGAACTGCGTTTCCCTGAAGTTGCTCGAAAACTAACCTTAGCTGGCGCTGACCTTATACTCGTTCCCACAGCATGGGTAAGCGGGCCACTAAAAGAAGAGCATTACCAAACATTAGTTAAAGCACGCGCTTTGGAGAACACGATCCCTGTTTGCGCATGCGACCAAACGGGTAATATTTTTATTGGTCGCAGCCTTGTTTGTGATGCACTTGGCGTAACTATCGCATCTGCTGGCTACGATGAGACACTATTTTTTGCTGAAATATCAACACAGCATACCGCAGAGACACGAGAGAAATTACCTTGTATGCAAAACCGACGTCCTGAGTTGTATTAGTCTAGAAACTGGCAAGGATGCCGGTTTATTCAACAAGTTAAGTTCAATTACCCACCAAAATTTAACAGCATCCTAAATAATATAAAACTAGTGTATTACTTGTATACCAATCTATTCCTTTCTATACTCACTAAAATTTCTATTGTTAACACAAGATCCTGATGAAAGATAAACCACTAAGCCAACAAGCCTATACTGCAATTAAACATAAAATTCTCAGTAAGCAATTTGGAGAGGAAAGTTATACCTCTGAAAATAGCTTAGTTGAGGAACTCGGTATGAGTCGTACTCCAATTCGCGAAGCCTTATATCAATTACAGAATGAAGGCTTAGTCAAAATTATCCCTCGTAAAGGTGTTTTTATTCAGAAACTATCGTTAAAAGAGACCAGAGATAATTATGATTTACGCTTAGCAATTGAGTCCCATGCAATTAAATTAGTTCGTGAATATTTAACTGATGAACATTTTTCTATCTTAAAGGCTATTATTGAACGGCAAGATGAATTATTGAAGGGAAATGACTATCAAGGTTGGATAAAAGAAGATGAACGATTCCACCGTTTCTTCTTGGAATTACTGGATAACTCGGTTTTCTTAGATTTAGCGGATAATATTCGCCAGCGAGTCTATTTTCAGCCTGACCCTATTTATCGCAATGAATATTATTATGAGTCTACACGCCAACATCAGCAATTAATTGAACAACTCAAAGCAAAAGAATTTACCCTTGCGGAAGAAACGCTAACTGAGCATATTTTGCGCGGCAAACGTAATTATGTTTAGCGTTAAAACCCAAAAAAAGAGAAAACCAAATTGATGGTTTTCCCTTAAATTGAATGTTATTTCTAACGACTTATCTTAGCTAGATTTGGCTTCTTTCAATGCTGCGTCTTTATCGTGGTGATAATGGAACGTAAATTGGAAAATTATTGCTAAGACTACGGTATAAGAAGCAAAAACTAACCAAATCATTTGCCAATCTTTAATACCATCCACCGTATAATAGTCGACAACCAACCCACTAAGTATCGCACCGAAATAGGCACCAACACCGTTAACCATCGTCATAAATAAGCCCTGGGCACTCGCGCGCATACGCGTATCCACTTCTCTTTCAATAAAGATGGAACCTGAAATATTAAAGAAATCAAATGCGCAGCCATAAACAATCATCGACATGATCAAGAACATCAGCCCGATGGCAGACGGGTCACCAAATGCAAAGAAGCCAAATCGTAGTGTCCATGCGAACATGCTTAATAACATGACAGTTTTAATGCCATAGCGTTTCAAGAAAAATGGAATTGCTAAAATAAAACATACTTCTGCCATCTGAGAAATCGATAACAGTATCGATGGATACTGAACCACCAAGCTATCTTGGTATAACGGGTTCAGACCGAAGTCATGCAAGAATGGGTTACCAAACGTATTGGTAATTTGTAAAACCGCGCCAAGTAACATAGCGAATAAGAAAAACACTGCCATAATGGGCTTTTTGAATAACACTAAAGCGTCTAAACCGAGCTTACTGATCCAACTACTTGAAATTGCTTTTTTATTCACATCAATTTTTGGCAAAGTTAATGAATAAAGCGCTAAAAGTAATGAGCTACCACCTGCAATATAAAGTTGCATACTACTTAGCTCAAATTTCAATAAGCTAATACTCCACATTGCAACAATAAAGCCAACCGTACCAAATACCCGGATAGGTGGGAAGTTACTCACTGAGTCGAGCTGATATTGGCTTAATGATGAATAGCTGATGCTATTTGAAAGCGCAATCGTTGGCATAAAGGCCATTGCATTAATTAACATCACCCAGAACATAACGGTTGAACTCGTGACTGTTGCGGCATAAAACAATGCAGCAGCCCCAATTAAATGGCAAATCATATATAAACGATTTGCTGGAATATATTTATCTGCAATGATTCCGATAAGCCCGGGCATTAGAATGGCAGCAATACCCTTTGAGCTATACACCATACCGACTTCTGCACCTGAAAAACTCAATGTTTTCATCATGTAGGAACCGAGTGTGACTAACCAACTTCCCCAAACAAAATATTGCAGGAAAAGCATGATTTTCAAGCGGGATTTAATGTTCATACAAAGCTCCGTTTGGAGTTATATTTATTTGTTTTTATTTTCAACTCAGCAATGGCAACACCCATGAGGATGACAGCAACACCAACAAACTGAATTAATTCAAGGGGTAACTGCAATACTGTCACGGATAATAAAATCGTGACGGGCAGCTGCATTGAGCTAACAATGGTCGCTAAGCTGGTACCGATCAGCGGGGTTCCTTTAGCAAACATCCACATGCCAAAGAAAGAACCAAAGAAAGCCAGAGGTAATCCATATGAGAAAAATAGAGATTGAAACGTTGATGCACTCAGTAAGAATGTTGGCGGAACGACAATTGATGTCAAAATTGCGCCTCCTGTTACCATGATTGCAGAACGCATCATAGGATCTGTTTTAACCGCTAATGCACCACTGACATAAACACGAATAGCATTTGATAACGCTGCAGATAATCCTAATAACACACCAAGCCAGTGAAATACGATCTCGGAACTATTTAACAAACCTGTCGCTAATACTGTTCCGATTAATATCACCACAACAGATACCATGGTCATCACGGGGGGTATTTGGCGACTAATAAATGCGTTAATTGCAACCCCCATCCATGTAAATTGCAAAAATAAGACAACACCAAGTGCCGGAGACAAATACTGCAATGATGCATAATACAAAAGCCCGGTTAACCCTGTTGTCGTCCCAGTGAGTAACATTAATAGGCCTTGCCTGCGTGTTGGCCATACTAGACGCGCTTTTTTAACCAATGCACCCGTAACAACAAAAAACCACAGTAAAATCGCACCTAATACTGTCTGGCTACCGATGACATCATTCAAGGAATACCCTGCACGATAAGCCAACACCACAAGCGTTGAAAGAATGCCATAACTACAAGCGCCTAAAGAAACTAAAATCAGACCTTTAAATTTCATCTCAATATTCACCTTACTTTAGCGTTATGGACATCTTTATATTATTTTGAGAAAAAGAAATTATAAAACTAGAAACGAGCAATCACGCCAGTCACTAGTTTCAAGAAAGTCGCTTTAACTTTTTCTGCTGTTTCAATAACTTCGTCATGGCTAAGTGGCTGCTCTAAAATACCGCAAGCCATATTGGTTAAACAGGAAATACCGACGATTTTAATTTGTGAATGGTGGGCAACTAGCGCTTCTGGCACAGTAGACATACCGACAGCGTCTGCGCCTAAGGTTCTGATCATACGAATTTCAGCAGGGGTTTCATACGTTGGGCCAGTCCACCATGCATAAACACCTTCACGAACCGAGACACCTTGTTCAGCCGCTACATCTTTGATTGTTTGGCGTAATTCTTTGTTATACACCTCACTAACATCTAAGAAACGAACACCTAATTCAGGGTTGTTTGGCCCCATCAATGGATTATTTGCCGTTAAATTAATATGATCGGTAATAATCATCAGGTCACCCGGGTTGAAGTCAGTATTTACTGCACCGCAGGCGTTGGTGATAATCAATTTTTCGACACCCAATGCTTTCATCAAACGCACAGGGAAAGTGACTTGGTCAAGGGAAAAGCCTTCGTAGTAGTGAAAACGGCCTTTCATGGCAACCACATTTTTACCTGCGATAGTGCCGATCACCAATTCATTGGCATGCCCTACGGCTTCAGATTTGGCAAAATGTGGAATTTCACTATAAGGAATATGGACGGCATTTTCTAATGTATCCGCGAACGGGCCTAGTCCTGAGCCTAAAATAATACCCACTGTTGGTTTAATACCTGTGCGAGACTGAATAAAGCTCAAGCTTTCTAGAATATCTTTTGTATGATGCATGGTTGTCTCCAAATTGACATCGGCTAAAAATTGTTAAAATCGATCATAAAGCAATTTAAAAACAGAACAGCGATCTTAATCTCATTTTAAGAAAAAGATTTTAGCTATGATGTGTCACAAGAAGCAGAATCTTATGCGTATATTTGCTAATCTTTAGCGCAAGAATCGGAATGAAAAGGAGTGAGGCGCTTGTTACATACACTATTAAATGAATTTCGCACCTCAAAAAATTCAAAAACACAAAAACTGAAAACTCTTTACCGGTTAATTTTAAACCACGGCCCCATTAGGGCAGAAATGCTGACATCACTTGCCAGCATGAAACCTGCAACTTGCGCTCGGTTACTTGATGAACTGGGAAAAAACCACTTAATTTCGACCTCTGAACTCGGGGAGTCGACAGGAGGTCGTAAACCTATCCTCTACAGCATTAATGCTGCGGATGGTTACCTGATTGGCATTGAAATGAGTGATATATACTCAACGATTGTTTTACAAAACCTAAAGTTAGATATTTTAGGGATAGTAAAAGTGAAATATGAGCACCTAGAAACCGCAGAAAACATGGTGGACCATCTGCTTAATAAATTAGACGTTTTATTAGCTGAACATGGACTTAACGTAAAAAGTTTGTTGGGTATAGGAATCGCCATCGACCATATTTTAGAACGTGATAAACTGCCATATCATCAATATCACTCACGAATAAAAGAACTTCACGACTATATTTCCAATAAAGTCCCTTGTTTTGTATTACTCGGGAGCGGGATTAGTTTTGCCGCTTTTGCTGAGTATCGTTTACGCTATACTTCTGATAGCCAACGGTTTTTATTCACAACCTGTGATACTGATATTCGCAGTTGTACCATCATCAACAACCAATACGCTCCGGCTCCCATTAGTACTGCTCAAGCCTTTGGCCATACGACAATTGATATAAATGGCCAACGCTGCGAATGTGGGTCATTTGGCTGTTTAAAGCAATATAGTTCACTGTCTGCGATTAAGTCACGCGTGATCCAGCAACTTAGATTGGGTAAGAGCTCAATAATCAATGAATTAGTTAATAATGAGTCTGAAATTAGTTACCATACTATTTTCCAAGCACTTACATTGAACGATGCCTTGTGTTTCGAAGCACTTGGCGAAGCGGCCTATTATTATGGTATCGCCATCGCGAATGCTATCTTAACTACCCAAGCAGATGTGGTGGTATGCGGTGGAACTCTAACCCCTAAAAATCACTTTTTTGAGATGACCAAAAAGTCTATTGAGGAAAAACTCTCTATTTTTCCTCATATTAAGACACGTATTTATCCCGCCAATGATTCATACGAAATTGTTGCTCAAGGAGCCGGAGGAATGGTCATGGAGAAATACCTCGCAGATTAAGCCATTCTTTCATTAAAGCGGATAGAGTGTAGAATAAATCAACGAATCTATACTCTATCACTATCAATGAGGGGATCATGTTAGAATTTGAACACATCAGCAACACGACGAAATCACTGGTACTACAGCAACTTGCATCTCAATCCCCTCTGGTTCATTGCATGACAAACGACGTTGTTCAGACCTTCACTGCCAATGTCCTGTTAGCACTCGGCTGCTCCCCAGCCATGGTCATTGAACCTGAAGAAGCGGAGCAGTTTGCCGCTATCGCCCATGGCTTACTAATTAATGTCGGCACATTAACCACTGAGCGCCGATATGCGATGAAATGTGCGGTTAACAGTGCGGAGCAGGCGAAAAAACCTTGGGTACTTGACCCTGTTGCCGCAGGTGCACTCAGCTTTCGCACCCATTTTTGCCATGAATTGCTGGCTCTCAAGCCTGCTGCTATTCGCGGTAATGCCTCTGAAATTATGGCATTGGCAGGAAGCAGTGCTGGCGGCAGAGGCGTTGATTCCCTTAACTCCACTGATGACGCCCTTCCCGCAGCACAATTATTAGCGAGACAAGCTAAGACAATTGTTGCGATAAGCGGGGAAGTGGATTACATCACTGATGGAACACGCACCTTCGCGGTTACTGGCGGCCATATTTTAATGACTCGAGTGGTCGGTACGGGATGCGCTCTTTCCGCGGTGGTTGCTGCATGTTGCACTCTACCGGGTGATAGGCTGCAGAATGTTGCCGCGGCTTGCGCTATCATGAAACAAGCCGGAGAAGCCGCAACCCAGCGTTGCCATGGGACGGGCAGTTTTATCCCTGAATTTTTAGATGCGCTTTATCAATAGTTTTGTTGTGATCGATAGCTTTTGCTGTTTCGATAACTTTATTGTAATGAAAACTTGGCATAACACACTAGAGCCGAGTTTTCTTCCCTCTTACTTTTCTTGACCAATGACGGAAGTTATCTCTGAAACGAATAAATCGATAAGCAAAATTTTTACTATCGGGTTCGATATCGTAAAAACGCTGTAATGCAATTAAATCATTCGCTTTGCAAATAGCAAAATTACCATAGTCTGATAAATCAATAACCTTAAGCCCTTCATTGGTTATAACAAAATTCCCTGCATGGATATCATTAGAAGATAAACCATATCTATGTAATTGGTTTATAATGGCTTTCATCTCTGTATAGTAAGGCTTGATATCATCAATTTCAGATAAAACAGTTCCTTCTACATACTCAGCAATAATCCATGTTTCTACTGACTCACGACCGACCATTTTTTCAGCAACGAAATAGATGTCATTGGTTACCACACAGCCTTTGTTTTGAGCAGAGACTAATCGCATTAATAACTGTGAATAAAAAGGGCCTGAAATAATACGCATCAACCGTTTTTCAAAACGCTTATCACGTTCTTTCTCACATTTAATAATAAAATTTTGCCCATTAACTTGAATGCGAGCAACGCTTCTATCGATATTTCCGCTACTTAAATTCTTACCCGTGATCTTCCCATCAATATAATCATTAACAATTTGCCAAAAATCTATCTCACCTTCTTTTTGAAAGGTGATAAAACCGTCTCTTTGTTTTTTTATGATTTTCTGCATAACAAAATAGCCAATTTTTAATCAATTGACGGATGCTAGCAAATGGCAAACAACATTTCTTAGCGATTGTTGCAGAGTAGCGTTTAAAAATAGGTAACTTGTGCACTATGGCACAAAATAGATAAGGTTATTAGGTCTTAATATACAGAGGTAGGTTAGCACGATGCCAACCTACCCCATAAACGCGTTTTAATCGTTACCAAATAAATCGCGGGTATAGACTTTATCGGCTACATCTTCGATCTCAGGTACCATTCTATTTGCTAAGATGATATCGCATTGAGCTTTAAATTCCGCTAAGTCATTGACTACTTTAGAACGGAAAAATTCGGTTTCTTTCATTACGGGTTCATAAACGACAACTTCAATTCCCTTAGCTTTAATACGTTTCATGATGCCTTGCACTGCTGAAGCGCGGAAGTTGTCTGACCCTGCTTTCATCACTAAGCGATAAACACCGACTTTACGCGGTGCTTTAGCAATAATTGCATCGGAAATAAAGTCTTTGCGGGTACGGTTCGATTCCACAATGGCGTTAATCAAGTTATTCGGCACATCATCGTAGTTTGCCAGCAACTGTTTGGTATCTTTCGGTAAACAATAACCACCGTAACCGAATGAGGGGTTGTTATAATGGCTACCAATACGTGGGTCTAAAGATACCCCTTCAATAATTTGGCGTGCATTTAAACCGCGGCTTTCTGCATAGGTGTCGAGCTCATTAAAGTACGCCACACGCATCGCTAAGTAAGTGTTGGCAAACAGTTTTATCGCTTCGGCTTCGGTGCCATCGGTAAATAACACGGGAACGTCTTTTTTAATCGCACCTTCCAGCAGCAAATCTGCAAAAATTTTCGCGCGCTCTGAACGCTCTCCCACCACAATACGGGAAGGATGTAAGTTATCCCACAAGGCACGGCCTTCACGTAAAAACTCAGGAGAGAAAATTACGTTGGTATAGCCAAATTCTTCACGTAACCGTGCAGTAAAGCCCACAGGGATAGTGGATTTCACGATAATCGTCGCTTCAGGGTTGATTGTATTCACATCATGAATAACAGACTCAACCGATTGAGTATTAAAGTAATTGGTTTTTGGGTCATAGTCGGTTGGTGTCGCCACAATCACATATTGAGCCCCTGTATAGGCCTCAGTTTTATCTTCTGTTGCGCGAAAATTGAGGGTCTTTTCCGTTAAAAACTGCTCAATTTCTGCATCAACAATGGGTGATTGATGGTTATTTAACATCGCCACTTTTTCAGGGATGATGTCCACCGCAACCACTTCGTGGTGTTGTGACAGCAACATGGCGTTAGATAGGCCAACGTAGCCGGTTCCTGCGATTGCTATTTTCAAACTTGCCTCTCAAATCCTGCTAAAGATGTTACAGCTTATTGATATTATTGATGATAATAAGAACGGTACCAATCAACAAATGCCTGAACACCCTGTTCAATAGAAACTTGTGGGCGATAACCTGTCACATTAAACAAGTCTTCCGTATCTGCCCAAGTGGTGTACACATCACCCGCTTGCATCGGTAAAAAGTTTTTAATCGCTTCTTTACCCAGTGCCTTTTCCAATGCAGAAATAAATTCAATCAACTTAACGGGCTGCCCATTACCAATATTATAGATTCGATATGGCGCGCTGCTTTCTGCCGGTGATGCCGAATGATTATTCGGGTTTGCTTGTGGAATTATATCTGAAATACGGATCACACCTTCGACAATATCATCAACAAAAGTGAAATCACGACTGAGATTGCCGTTATTATAGACATCAATAGGCTCGCCCGCCAAAATAGCTTTGGTGAATTTAAATAGAGCCATATCTGGGCGGCCCCAAGGGCCATACACTGTAAAAAAGCGCAGTCCTGTGGTCGGTAGCTGGTATAAATGTGAATAGGAGTGCGCCATTAATTCATTAGCTTTCTTTGTCGCCGCATAGAGGGAAATCGGGTGATCAGTTGCCATGTCAGTGGTAAATGGCGTCTTATCAGTTACGCCGTACACCGAACTTGAAGAGGCGTAGACCAAATGTTTTACTTTTGCTTGGCGACAGCCTTCTAGAATAGCGAGGTGGCCGGTCAAATTACTATCTGCATAAGCAAATGGGTTTTCCAATGAGTAACGGACTCCCGCTTGTGCCGCTAGGTGAATGACTCGGTCAAATTGCTCTTGGGTACATAATACCCGAACAGTTTCACGATCAGTAAGGTCAAGATGAATAAAGCGAAATAAAGGAAACTGTTCCAGTAAATGTAAGCGGGATTGCTTAAGCCCCTGATCATAATACGCATTTAAGTTATCGATTCCGACAACCTCATGCCCATTCTCTAATAAACGTTGGCAAAGCTTAAAACCAATAAAACCTGCACTTCCCGTGACCAAATATTTCATATTCATTGTCTTCTAGCGTTAAACTATTCTAAAGCTCTAAATGAGCACCTAATTTCACAGAAAAATTAACTAAAATTAAGACAAAAAAAACAACGAATGGTTTTATTATTAAAACTAGAAAGCGTAAAAAAATAATAGTTTTTAAGAAAATATTAAGATTTAAGGTAGGGAATAGCAAAAAAGAGGGGATCAGCCGTAAATATCATAAATATCTACGGCTGATAATAACATTTTACTGAATATCACCTTTATTCGCATTGGCTGCGTCTAAAGTTCCATAAACATAGTTGCGGTAGCTATCAAGTAGCTTTTGATCTTCACAATCATTCAACTTGCCGTCACATAAGTGACGCATTTTGATGTTGGCCTCATAAAATGGAGAGATTTTTAGATTTGCCCTTTCTAATAAAATTCCGCCTAAGAAGGAAATATCCGTTAACTGGCCCGTTTTTATCGCAGCCCCTGATTTCAAATTATCTCGCAAAGTAAATTGTGTTAGATAAGCAGGTGATGAAAATGAAGAATTATACTGATTTAAACTAATGCCTGGCTGATGGTCACCAAAGTATAAAAACATCAACGGGCGCTCACGTTTTTCAATAAATTCAGCAAAATCACGTATTGATGTATCTGAGGTTACGATTTTGTCCATATAATGGCTAAATTCGCCTGCAGCATCGGGGTTTTTAATTTTGTCTTTTATGCCATAGTCATCACTGTGACTCTCTTTGTAAGGGCCATGCTCATACATTGTAAGAGAGAAAATAAATACGGGTTTATCTGTTTCTTTAGATAAGATTTCTTTCACGTATTTCAGCATGTCATCGGTGCTGATCGTCCATAAGTTATCTTGTAGTTTACCTGGATAGCCGAGTTCTTGTGGTTGAATAATTCGATCAACCCCAAGCGTTTCATAAGCATGGCCTGAGTGGTAAGCACCTTTATTAAAGGGGGTAAGTACCACTGTATAATAGCCATTAGCCTTCATTTCTTTGAATAGGCTATTTTTAAGGTGGTCAACGATAAAATAAAATACACCACTTTTTTGCGCACCGAAATCATCGCTATTTAAACCAGTTAGCGCTGAGAATTCAGATAACCAAGTCCCACCGCCAAAAGTTTGCACCCGCATCTGACTATGCGCACTCACGCCACTATCTTGCTGGAACATGAATAAATCAGGAAGCTTGGTTCCTTCAGGTAAATCATAAACATGTGGGTCAACGGTAGATTCTTGCAATAATAAAACGATGTCTGGTTTTTCTGATACCGCATTATTTTCTAAGGAAACTGCCGCTGCTTTTTCCACAAAATAATCGGCTGAACCTGCAAACTCAGGGGATTGATAACTCGCATTCTGTGCCGACATAATAATATTGGTCACTGTCCCACGGCCTTTTGGCAACGTCTGAGACCATCTGTCATAATAATGTGAGCTTGTTAAGTTAATACCGAAGTAACCTGCAACAATAAGAACAACACCAATGACGCGAGTAATTTTTGATTGACTCGGTTTGAGCAACCGCCAGCTAATAACCCCATTAATGACTAATAATATAAGCAACCCAACCAAGGCGACACCCGCTAACCAATAGTGGCCTAAAGTCCCCATATTGGAAGTGTCCGTCATGATGTTGATATCACTAAAGAAGAGTTGTTCTTTGTAATAATGAACTTTTAACTGATTCAGGAATTTTATGGTGATAAATAATGTACTGGTGATCACCGCAGAAAATAACCAACGAGCTGTTAACACCATTAAAATACCGAATAAAACGGCATATACACTGACCGATATGAGTGCAGGATACATTACGCTGCCTTTTTCAAAAACTAAGAAAAGGGAGCCAATAAAGATCAATGCCAGATAAAAGCCTGCAAATAACGTTTTCTTCATCAGTTTTACCACAAGTTTAATATTGGAGGTTGCTATGAGGCACTACTATAACGGATCCAAACACTCAATTTATTCAACGAAAATACCTTTGTCTCGTAAATGGTGCCCATCGCCTTTACGACGAGTAAAACCGCTTTTATCAAAAAACTCAAGAATTTGAATGGCGAGTTTCCGGCCAATCCCTAGTTCGTTACGAAAATCAGCGGCAAAAATGACCTCATTTTCTAAGCAATAACGATGAATCAGTGAAGCAAAATAGTTAATTTGCTCATGGCTATAATAGCGGTCACGAACTATCGCTGTAATTAATCCCATTTGCGCCGCCTTTTTTAGAACTCGACGTATCGTATCTTCTTCATGGCCACTTTCTAATGCTAAATCACGAACCCACCACGCCTCATTACGTGAAAATAATGGGTGTATTTGCTGCCAAATTAACTGCTGTTGCGCATCAAATACCAGCCCATGTTGAGGCATATGTAACCAACCTCGAGTTTGCTTAATAACGTTTTCATCAATTAGGTCATTAATGAATTTAAATGTTAACGCCTCACTCATTGAAGGCAAAGCCATACGTTTCAAACGTGCTTTGCCCACACCGATTTGGTCACTGTGTATTTCATTAAATTGTTCAAGTGCTTGAACGATACGGTCTTTCGCTATTTGCGCTTTAAATGTGGATAAAACATAGTTGCCCACACGCGCCACATCCATTTGTGCCAATAAATTATCTAATGCATCATGGGTGAGTTGCCGCGCCCAACTGTAATCCCGTAAATTAAGTTCACCTTGGGGAAGCTGTAACTTAAAGTGAGCCAGTTCGTCTTGTTCTCGGCAAAGCCTAGATAACCAATCCAAAAACTCTGGGAGCCTTTTACCTCGGCGTGGGGAAACCAAACGTATCACGCGAGCCCCACCTAACGTTTGCCGAGCACTAATATCACGGATGATTAACCGGTCATTCTCTACTAACCATAATGGGGTATCTAAAATTAACTCAGCAAGCACGGGGGTTTCCCCTTGCTCCACTAATAATGACACTCGCCCAGTGATATGACTTGCACCATGATAGAGATGCACAGGCTGCCAGTGCTTAATTAATGTATCGCATTCCAATTCGACAATAACCCGTGTTGCAATAAACGCAGGTTGCTCTGCAAGTAACCAATCGCCTCGGGTAATATTTTCTTTATCAATGTCGCCCGCCAAGTTTAAGGCTACGCGATCACCTGCAACAGCAAATTCAGATATTTGGTTTTGCCGATGAATACCTCTGACACGAACTTGCTTATCCGCTCCAGTCACCCAAAGTGACTCGCCAACCTGAATTTTTCCCGCTAACGCGGTGCCAGTCACCACAACCCCTGCGCCTTTTACCAAAAACACGCGGTCAATGGCTAAACGAAAACGACGTTGGATATTGGGATGTGAACCACTTTGCTGATGAAGCTGTTGTAGGTATAACCGCAGCGCATCAATACCACGGCCATCTTCGATAGAAGTAATAAATAATTTTGCATCAGGCCAACCTTGCTGAGACAGCTCTGAGGTGACTTGCTCAGTCACTTGTTCAATTCGCAGATGATCGACTCTGTCCGCCTTCGTCAATATGACACTGACATTTTCACAACCCGCTAGCCTTAAAATAGAAAGGTGTTCAAGGGTTTGCGCCATTACTCCATCATCACAGGCAACAACCAAAAGTGCATGGTTTATGCCACCAATCCCAGCCAACATATTGGCTAAAAACTTTTCGTGTCCTGGAACGTCGATAAAACCAATAGAGCTTCCATCTGGCTGTGGCCAGTAGGCATACCCTAGGTCAATGGTCATACCGCGCTTTTTTTCCTCAGGAAGGTGCGCGGTATTTACGCCAGTAATGGCTTGAATTAAAGAAGTTTTACCATGGTCAACATGGCCAGCTGTCGCAAAAATCATGAAAGTAAGGCCTGTAATAATGCGTGTTCATCATCAAGACAGCGCAGGTCAAGCCACAATTTACCTTCTTTCATACGCCCAATCACAGGTTGAGGTAACTGGCGCCACTGCGTAGCGAGTTGCTCTAATGTGCTACCTTTTCCATTTAGCGGTGTAAATGTTACCGCAAAGCTAGGAAGCCGGTCGATGGGAAGTGAGCCGCTCCCTATTTGTGAGAGGCAAGGCTCCACTTCAACAATAAATTTATCACCGTAAAAGGCTTGTAGAGCAACAACAATGCTTTCTGCACTACCACGGATCGTCTCCGGGTCTCGGGTCAACCAACGCAATGTGGGTAAATCTGTTGTGAGTTTCTCGGGAGTTAGATACAGCTTTAGTGTCGCTTCAAGCGCAGCTAAAACCATTTTATCAACCCGTAAAGCACGTTTTAATGGATGTTTTTGAATTGCATCAATCCATTTTTTCTTCCCTAAAATGATCCCTGCTTGTGGGCCACCAAGAAGTTTATCTCCAGAAATTGAAACTAAATCAATTCCTTGAGAAAGGTAATTTTGTGGCATCGGTTCTGCGGGTAGTCCATAAGCCGTCATATCAATCATCGAGCCACTACCTAAATCAATTGCTGTAGGTAATTGGTACTTTCGACCTAACTCTGCGAGTTCTTCACCTTCAACTTCAGCCGTAAATCCTTCAATGCTGTAATTGCTGGTATGCACTTTCATTAATAGTGCAGTTTGATCATTAATCGCATTCTCATAGTCACGTAAGTGAGTCCGATTCGTTGTCCCCACTTCAACTAATTGGCAGCCAGCCTGCGCCATCACGTCAGGCACACGGAAAGCCCCACCAATCTCAACTAATTCACCACGAGAAACAATAACTTGTCGACCATTTGCAACCGTTGCTAGCAATAATAAAACGGCTGCCGCATTATTATTAACAATACAGGCATCTTCGGCGCCAGTGAGCTCACACAGCAAATCAGCAATCGCACGGTCACGGTGCCCACGCATCGCACCATCTAGAGAATATTCTAATGTGACAGACGAACTCATCACTTGGCTAACTGCATTTTCCGCTGTGGTTGACATTACCGCACGACCTAAATTGGTATGTAGCACCGTACCGGTCAAGTTAAACACGTTCTTTAGCGCGCTTTGCCCTAAAGCTTGATGGCGTTGAGCTAACTCTTTTACCCAATCTTCTTGCCAAGCAGGTAATTTCCCTGCCTGTGCAATACAAGTTCGAGCTTGCTCTTGCATCTCACGTAAACATGCAGTGACCCAATGAGCCCCTGATTGTTCAACCAATATCTGCACTTCATCGAGCTGCAATAATTTATCAATAGCAGGAAGTTGACGATATAAAGCCAAGTCTGATTCAGCCATAGTCACAATTCTCTTTTACCGCTTATTTTTCACCAGGGAACAAGAACGGATTAATACTACTACGCGCAAAGCCTTCTTCTTCCATGCGAGCATCTAAAATAATTGATGCTAAATCATCAGCAACAGCTTCAACTTTGGCTTCTTTTTCTTGATAAAGAATTTTCAGATAGCTACCACAATCACCACAGCTTTCAGCTTTAACTGCTGCATTTTCATCATCTAATGACCAATAATTTAATTTACCTGTTTGCTCACAGTTACTGCATTTTACGCGCACCATATGCCATTCGGTTTCACATAAATTACAGTGTAAATAACGTAAACCTTGTGAGGTGCCAATTTGCACAATACTCGACACTGGCATGCTATTACATACAGGGCAGAAATGACGATGATCGCCATGTTCCGCACGTGCCTTACCAGGGATATTTGCAGCCATTTGCGCCCAATACACCGATAATGCAGCCCAAATAAACATCGATTTATCCGCAGGCACTTTTTCAAACTCTTCATTTAGCAACGCAGTTGCCATGGCTTCAAGTTCGGTTTCAGAGGCTTTATTCAGGTTTTCTAATGCAGGACGTACAGACTCAGGCACAACTGGCATTAATTCGGCAATAATTGCCGTCAATAGTTTGTGCCAATGTGTTGTACGCGGAAATGTTTTTGCATCTAATGGCGAATTATTGGTATTTGTTGAGCGCTCAAGGATAGATGCCATATCCATTTCTAATGGATTATCATGCTGCGCATTATTTTGGGCAGTTGCCACTTCAGCAGCAAAATTCAGATAATCTGCAAAAGGATGTTCTCCCGCACCAAGTTCTTTGAGCCGCTCAGCACGGCGCTGATATAAGCTTTTTAAGTTAGGAAACAGAACTGGTGGAATAAAACCAATTCCCTTTTCTTTCAATCTTTCTTGTCCTAACTCTTCTTTAGGAACGATACGAATACCCATTGCGTTCTCTCTTTTCTATTTTTTTATAACGACAATTCTCGAGAAAAGGCTATTTATTTTCTCGAAAGCGTTTTTGCTCATCATATTTATATCCGCGAAAGCGGTTCTCTAACGTTCAGGATAAAACAAAAGTCACCTTGAGGCTACTCTAGCCCCTGAATTATCCATTCCATTAACCCGTAGTAGATCAAGGTAAATGTAAATCAGGATGATGATTGTTTTATTTGATATAAATAAATTGTTATCACTAGGATAAAAATAGTGAAGTTGACGTTTGAAGTGATTATGACTGCAAGCTTATGATGCAAACAGCCTTTTATTTACAACAGGAATGGGTATTGCCCCCTTATCTCAAGGTGTTTTTTATTGTCATTGTTCAATAAGAAAGAAATAAAAACATAAATATATTTAATGCCATATCTACTGTGTCTTTTAGATAAAGATAAATATAAAAAGCATTTATAGTCAATAAAATACGCGACCAAATACTATTTAGTCGCGTAATAATGAAATAACAGTTTTGCTTCTTTAGGGGTATAACAGTCCCTTTGGTACAATCAAAATACCAAATGAAAAGCAGATATCGTTAATAACGAGATAGTCTTTAGACTTTCAGTAATTCAGGGTAATACATACGTTTAATTGCGAGCTCTAAACCTCTAACTTCCGCTAAACCTTTCAAGCGACCTATGGCGGAATAGCCTGGATTGGTCACTTTTTTCAAATCATCTAAAATTTGGTGACCATGGTCTGGTCTCATTGGAATCGGTGCAAGCCCCGCAGCATGGCGTTTTTGTTCAACCGCTAAAATGGCTTTAACCACTTCAAACATATCGACATCACCTGCAATATGATTGCCTTCATGGAAGGTATTTGGGTTGTTTTCTCTCACCGTTGAACGTAAGTGTGTGAAATGAATACGATCACCAAATTCATTAATCATTTTTACTAGGTCGTTATCGGCTCTTACGCCATAAGAACCTGTGCACATAGTAAACCCATTATGAATACTATCGCAGCTTTGCTTAATAAACCGCATATCTTCAATGGTAGAAACAATACGAGGCAAACCTAAAATTGGTCGTGGAGGGTCATCAGGGTGAATAGCTAAAACCACATTTTCTTCTTCACAGACAGGGACGATTTTCTGCAAGAAATAACCTAAGTTCTCACGTAACTGATTTTCATCAATATCATTATACAGCGCCAAGCGCTCACGGAATTGGTCTAATGTATAACCTTCTTCCGCACCTGGTAACCCTGCAATGATGGTTTTAATCAGGTTTTCGATATCATCAGATGACATATTGGCATAATACTCTGCCGCTTCTTTAACTTCTTGTTCTGAATAACTCGCCGTCGCATTTTCACGTTTTAAAATATGAATTTCAAACGCAGCAAAAGCAATATTATCAAACCGTAACGCTTTGGAGCCATCCGGTAGGGTATAAGCAAGGTCAGTACGCGTCCAATCTAGAATTGGCATAAAATTATAGCAAATAGTTTTAATACCACAGGATGCTAAATTACGAATACTTTGTTGGTAATTTTGAATATAGAGATCAAAATTACCTTGTTGAGTTTTAATATCTTCATGAACAGGAATACTTTCCACGACAGACCAAACTAACCCAGCATCTTCAATGATAGCCTTACGCTTTAAAATCTCCTCGACACTCCAAACTTCACCATTAGGAATATGGTGGAGCGCAGAGACGATCCCCGTCGCCTCTGCTTGCCTAGCATCACTTAAAGAAACAGGGTCATTAGGGCCGTACCAACGCCACGTATGCTCCATGAGTACTTCTCCTTCGATTATTCAAAAATAGTCTGATAAGGAATTGTTTCAAATAGGTAACCATCAAAATTGGGGTCATCAAAATCAGAAAGCTGCATTAGCGTATTTTTGACATTCTCTAAATGCTGCCACATCTCTTTTTTAGCCAATTCAGGATCACGTTTTTGTAGTGCATTTAAAATATTTTCATGATCAATCAACCACTTCTTCCGGTAAGTCGTATTGTCGATATGCTCATGTAGTTTATCCCACATAGGGCTTTGTAACCGCACAGCCCAGATATCATCAATAATCTTCGCCATCATGTCGTTCTTGCTTGCGCGAGCAATCAACACATGAAACTTATGATCATTAGCATCGTCACTTTCATTATTCGCGACTTTGATTCGCTCATCTTCTAATAATGCGCGGATCTCTTGGATATCGGCTTTTGTTGCTGACAAAGCAGCACATGCAGCTATCGCACTTTCAATCACTTGGCGAGCTTGCAGTATTTCAAAAGGGCCATGGTCTAAACTTTTAACGTCATCAATTAACAGATCTGGGTGGTTGATGACATAAACACCAGAACCTTTCTTGATAGAAACCAATTTTTCAATTTCCAACATGATGAGTGCTTCACGTACCAATGAGCGACTAACATCATATTTTTTAGCGATCTCACGCTCCGGCATTAAACGACTTCCTATCGGATATTCACCAGATGCAATGAGCTCTTTTAACTGCTGACCTAGGTATTGGTACGAGCGGTATTGAGTTTTCATATATATGTACAACGCGTTGTCGAATTAAATTTAGTTCTTCCATTGTAGATTATCGTCCCTCACCTCAATGGTCAACCAATTTATCCACTATTTCCGCAAAATTAGTTAACCAATTTGTGATCAGATTCACTTATTGTCGTCTTTTTAGCCATTGTTTTTTAATTTATCGATTGATAGAGTGAAAAAAAGAAAATTTGGTTAACCAATGTATAAACCAGTTTGCGTAATTATGGGTAATTTGGTTGATCAGTTGGTTAACAAGTAATAGGGATTTAGGCCAAAATGAAAATCATAAAAGCAGAAGTCTTTGTATGTAGCCCCGGTCGTAATTTTGTCACATTAAAAATTACCACCGATGAAGGCGTATATGGGCTAGGTGATGCCACCCTTAACGGGAGAGAACTCTCAGTGGCATCCTATCTTCAAGATCACCTCTGTCCTCAGTTGATAGGCCGTGATCCACATAAAATCGAAGATATTTATCAGTTTTTCTATAAGGGAGCCTATTGGCGCAGAGGCCCAGTTACGATGTCCGCTATTTCTGCGATTGATATGGCACTGTGGGATATTAAAGGCAAAGTTGCCAACCTTCCGGTTTATCAATTACTCGGTGGCGCTTCTCGTGAAGGCGTGATGGTTTACTGCCACACCACGGGTACCGATATTGCCGAAACACTAGATAACTACGCAAAATATAAAGAAAAAGGTTTTAAAGCGATCCGTGTGCAGTGCGGCATCCCAGGAATGGCAACCACATATGGGCAAAGCAAAGGGAAAAATCTTGCTTACGAACCAGCGACAAAAGGCCATCACCCTGAAGAGCAATTTTGGTCAACCGAAAAATATCTCGACTTTATGCCAAAACTGTTTGAAGCCGTACGGGACAAATATGGCTTCAATGAGCACCTTTTACATGATATGCACCATCGCTTGACCCCTATTGAAGCGGCTCGCTTCGGTAAAAGTATTGAAGATTATCGATTATTTTGGATGGAAGACCCAACACCAGCGGAAAACCAAGCTTGTTTTAGATTAATTCGTCAACATACCGTCACCCCAATCGCTGTAGGTGAAGTTTTTAATAGCATTTGGGATTGTAAACAATTGATTGAAGAGCAACTCATCGATTATATCCGCACCACAATCACGCATGCTGGCGGGATCACAGGTATGCGCCGGATTGCTGATTTCGCTTCACTTTACCAAGTCAGAACCGGTTCTCATGGTCCATCTGACCTATCCCCAATTTGCCATGCTGCCGCCTTACACTTTGATCTATGGGTACCCAATTTCGGTGTTCAAGAGTTTATGGGCTACTCCGAAGAAATGTTGTCCGTATTTACGACTAACTGGACGTTCAACGATGGTTATATGCACCCAAGTGATAAGCCCGGTTTAGGTATCGATTTTGATGAAAAACTGGCAGCGAAATACCCATACAACCCAGCTTATCTTCCAGTCGCTCGTCTCGAAGACGGCACGTTGTGGAACTGGTAATTTTTATTTTATTCGGAGTCAAATATGAAAGCTGTAAAATCGGTAGTAATTAAAGAACCCAATACGTTATTGATTGAAGAACGTTCAGTTCCTGAACCGGCTGAAAACCAAGTACGAGTAAAAGTTCGCTTAGCCGGTATTTGTGGTTCTGACAGCCATATCTACCGTGGCCATAACCCATTTGCAAAGTATCCACGTGTGATTGGCCATGAATTTTTTGGTGTCATTGAAAAAGTGGGTTCAGACGTAGATAGCAAACGCGTTGGTGAACGTGTCTCTATCGACCCGGTCCTTAGCTGTGGTCATTGTTACCCATGCTCAATTGGTAAACCAAATGTGTGTGAAACACTAGAAGTATTAGGTGTTCATACTGATGGTGGGTTCACTGAATATGTCAATGTCCCTGCAGCCAATGCTTATACCATTCCTGATTCAATCAGCGATGAATGTGCTGTTACCGTTGAGCCATACTCTATTGCCGCCAACGTGACTTCCCATGTTCATCCAACTCAAGATGATGTCGCATTAGTCTATGGTGCAGGTACAATTGGCTTAACCTGTGCGCAGGTTCTCAAAGGGGTTTACCAAGTCAAAACCTTAATTATGGTTGACCGCGTGGCTGAGCGATTAGCAAGAGCAAAAGATTGTGGTGCTGATATTGTCATTGATAACTCACAAACCCCATTACCAGAGCAACTCAAAGCACTGGGGCTTCGCCCAACGTTAGTACTTGATGCAGCTTGCCACCCCGCTATCTTACAAGAAGCCATCTTGATTGCGTCCCCCGCAGCAAGAGTTTCGATTATGGGCTTTTCAAGTGAAGCAAGTGCCGTTACACAGCAAAGTATCACCAGCAAAGAGATTTCATTGTTTTCTTCACGCTTGAATGCCAAAAAATTCCCAGAGGTGATTAGCTGGATAGAATCTAAAAAAATTGACCCAACGAAAATCTTGACACATCAGTTCCCATTCACTGAAGCGCAAGAGGCAATCTTAACCTTTGAAAAAGACCAGAAGACCTGCTGTAAAATTCTTTTAACCTTTTAATTTAATTAAAAAAACTAAATCCGATTTTGGATACTACCCTACGTGATTAATAGGATAATAATATGAATACTCAGTCAATTGACCCATCAGGGAAAGTGGAACGCAACTCTGGCGATCTGACCAAAGCTGCCGTTTCAGGCTGGCTAGGAACCGCTCTAGAGTTTATGGATTTCCAGCTTTACTCGTTAGGCGCAGCACTTGTTTTCCATGAAATATTTTTCCCTGAACAATCCGCTTCAATGGCATTAATTCTTGCGATGGGAACTTACGGTGCCGGATATGTCGCACGTATTGTTGGTGCGGTTTTCTTTGGTCAAATGGGCGACCGGATTGGTCGTAAAAAAGTACTCTTTATCACCATCACCATGATGGGGGTGTGTACTACACTAATCGGGGTATTACCGACCTACGCACAGGTAGGTATCCTCGCCCCGCTATTATTAGTTCTTTTGCGAATAATTCAAGGCTTAGGAGCAGGCGCTGAAATTTCAGGTGCAGGAACCATGCTGGCAGAATATGCGCCAAAAGGCCGTCGTGGTATTGTGGCTTCATTAGTAGGTCTGGGAACAAACTGCGGCACATTAAGCGCCACTGCGATTTGGGCGGTTATGTTCTTCTGGTTAGACAAATCAGACTTACTGGCGTGGGGCTGGCGTGTACCATTCTTGGCAAGCTTCGTGGTAATGCTGTTTGCAGTATGGTTACGACTGAACCTGAAAGAAAGCCCTGTATTTGAGAAAGTGCAAAATACGGAAGAACAAGAAGCCAAAACTGCAGTACAAGCACCACCGAAAGAAAGTTTCTTTGCCATGTTCAAGTCTAAAGCATTTTGGTTAGCGACTGGTATTCGTTTCGGTCAAGCAGGTAACTCTGGGTTAATTCAAACTTTCTTAGCGGGGTATTTAGTTCAAAGCCTATTGTTTGATAAAAGCATTCCAACTGATGCAATCATGATCAGCTCGGTTGTCGGTTTCCTGACTATTCCTGTTATTGGTCTGATATCCGATAAATTTGGTCGTCGTATTCCTTATATTATTCTTAGCTTATCTGCCATGTTGCTCGCCTATCCGATGTTATCTGTCATTGTGGACGGCGCAAACAGCGTTAGCTTGATTACCATCTGTATTATTATCGTTCATAACTGTTCAGTACTCGGATTATTTGCCTTAGAAAATATTACGATGGCTGAAATGTTCAACTCACGTAACCGCTTCACCGGTATGGCTGTGGCCAAAGAAATTGGCGGCTTAATTGCCTCTGGTTTAGGCCCAGTTCTCGCAGGTATTTTCTGTAGCATCACCGGAAGCTGGTGGCCGATTGCTATCATGATCATCATTTACTCCGCCATTTCATTAATCAGTGCCATCATCATGCCTGAAGTGAAAGATCGTGATTTAACCAGCACGTTGGATGCAGTTGAAGAGGCTGAACAACAAAAAGGTAAAGTGAAATATGCAACTGTCAACCAATAACCTAAACCAATTACCCGCCACTATCAAAGTACCAAGCTATGATAGGGAACAGGTAAAGGTAAAAATGCTTCACTTAGGTTTCGGCGCGTTCCATCGCGCCCACCAAGCCATCTTTGCAGATATCTTAGCCACAGAACAGCAGAGTGACTGGGGTTTTTGTGAGGTCAATTTAGTCGGTGGTGAGCAACAAATTGAGGATTTACTCGCTCAAGATTGCCTTTATAACGTAGTTGAAATGCAAGGTGATAACTGGCAAACCTGTACGGTGGGGGTGGTAAAAGAAGCATTACACCCGACTATTCATGGAATTGATGCCGTTATCAATCGTATGTTAGACCCTAACATTGCCATCGTTTCCATGACGGTTACTGAAAAAGGCTATTGCTATGTACCTGCGACAGGCTCGATTGATTTTGCTAACCCCGCAATCGCACATGATTTAGCCTCACCAAATGCCCCGAAATCATTACCGGGCCTGATTGTTGAAGCCTTAAAACGCCGTAAAGCACTGGGTATTGCACCATTTACAGTCATGTCCTGTGATAATATGCCTGAAAATGGCCATATCACGAAAAATGTCATTTTAGCGATGGCTGCAAAACAGGATATCGCACTGGCAAATTGGATTGAAACCAATGTCACTTTTCCCTCTACCATGGTGGATAGAATTGTGCCTGCCATGACACCAGACACTGCAGAGAAAATTCAATCTCAACTGGGCCCTATCGTCGACAAAGTCGCCATTGCCTGTGAACCATTTCGCCAATGGGTGATTGAAGACAATTTTGTCGCGGGTCGTCCTGAGTGGGAGAAAGCAGGCGCTCAGTTAGTTACAGATGTCATTCCATTTGAAGAAATGAAGCTACGCATGTTAAATGGTAGCCACTCTTTCCTTGCTTATTTAGGTTATTTAGCTGGTTACCAATACATAAATGAATGCATGCAGGATAGCGCGTATGAAAAAGCCGCTTATCACCTGATGGTCAATGAGCAGGCACCAACGTTATCCATCAAAAATGTGGATTTACCCGCCTATGCCAATGCCCTGATTGAGCGTTTTAAAAATACGGGGTTGAAACATCGTACTTGGCAAATCGCGATGGATGGAACGTTGAAATTATCCCAACGTTTACTCGATTCTATCCAAATACATCTGAAAAAAGGCCAATCATTTGATTATTTAGCCTTGGCTGTTGCAGGATGGATGCGTTATGTCAGCGGAAAAGATGATCATGGTGCAGAAATTCAAATCAGCGACCCACAGGCAGTAAAATTAGCTGAGCTCGTTGCAAATAGTACTGATGATGAAAGCCGTGTTCGCGCACTGCTTTCTCTCAACAGTTTGTTCACCGAAGAACTGGTTAATAATTCGTTGTTTACTGAAAAGGTGACAGCATTCTACCTTTCACTACGTGATAACGGTGCCAAGAAAACGGTTGAAGCACTCAACCACCAACACGCCTTGTAACAACATCTTAGCAGGCGGGGCTCTCCCCGCCTCTTTCACCCAAACTAGTTAGAATCTATTGGCATTCCTTTATTTTCTTTCGAAAACTGGTGGCCAAAGAAAAATATCAAACATAGTGGGATTAATGTGGCAAATAAAGCATATTCCTTTACATAATCAGCCAATAACACCATCATGAAAGCCCCGCCAGCAAAACCCAATAGCGTCAAAAAGTAACAATAACTTTTATATAACGCACTTTTTCTTTCTTGGCCTTTAAATGCGATGGACTCTGCCAATGAACTAAAGCCTAGTTGTACATTCAAAGTAACCGCAATATTGCCATATAGCATGCCATTAATCTTATGAAACGCATTACCTTGCATTCCGGCAATAAAAGAAAGAGCCCAAACAGCATGAAACCCATTAGAGTGAACATTAAAGAAAAAAATATAAACAATGAGTAATAATAAAAGGACAATTTCCAGTGATAATAATGTAAATGTCCATGTTTTTTCATCGGTATTATAGCGGTAGCGGATCCATGCCAACAGCATTGCCCCCGCACCAAAGGAAATAATGGAAACAATATAAGGCATCACTGCGGTTAGGCCATGCTTAGCAAACTCATAACCTAACATAATAATATTGCCTGACTGAAAAGTAGCGAATGATTTAGTCGTAAAGAAGGCATATCCATCGAGCATTCCTGACGCAATAGCTAATAAAAATGCGATCGTAGGTAACTGCATAAAAGGAACTTTTGGAGAGGAAATCATAGTTTACTTACCTGTCTTGATGATTCTTTTTCTGACTGACTTAGTCGACTAATAATCGAAGTGATATATACCGTAAAAATAGGAAAAACGGTCATACCCGTGGCTGCCAAAATAGTTGTAATCACTTTCCCTGCACTCGTCACTGGAATAATATTTGAACCCAGCGTGGTAACCGTCATTGCGGCCCACCAAATGGCGTCCCCATACGTCTTAACATCAACATTAAGACCCCGTTCGAAAATATAAAAAATTAAGCTAATAAAATAAACCGTTGAAAAGAGTAAAATCATATAAGATAAAAATAGTGCTGTCGTATTTCGCTTAACAACCATCATCATAAGCATGACAAACGCTGCACCACCACGAAATAAAGGAATAAACCGAATAAGATAAATTTGCTCCTCAGTAAATTTTATCGCGGTGTTATCCAATATAGTCAAATATGGAATAGATAACAGAACAATAATCGCGTATTTTTTAACAAACTTTTTTTATTTTTTGAAATAAATAAAAAAATAAAAAAATCACATGTAAAATAAATACAGATCCAAAATTGAATATCAAAGTAAATTGACCGCTTGAGAAAGGGGTCATGATTAAAGGTTTCAATAGAAATACTCGCTATTAAAACCAACGAGGCCACAATCCCTAAAAAATGAAGTGTTTTAATCCACGTTTTTTGACTACCAAACTGTCGAAAAGTCAGCATATTAATAATCTAATTATTGAAGCCATTAATAGGGCTTTTATTCATGATAAGATCCCGTTGCTATTTCTCTAACAACAACGGGAAAATATAAACATTACTGTGTTAACGGGGGAAACCAAATAGCTTGCTGACCACTCACCAACCGTTCTTGGTTAATCCACGTAAAAGGAGCAGGTACCTGAGCTTGCAAACGCACATCTTCAGCCCCTCGTTGTGCTGTTAAGGTTGGAGTAAGCACGACAGGCTCTGGTCCATAAATAGCCGCTGACGTAGAATCACGTTCGTTTCGCCCGCCACAAACCACCCATAACTGGTTTAATGTAGCGATAGCATAAGGAATAAAATCGGCACGCCCTGTCGGTGGCTCTTCAACCGAAAAAAGATGGCTATCAATCTCCACTTTTAAATCACTCGGCATACCCGCTGGCGCAGCAAGAATATCAGCGCGTAACGTACTATATAACCCCCCTAACTCAGGTACGTCTAATTCATGTGCGGCTGCCAGCGCAATACGGCCAATTGGCGTTGCTGTCACACTCACAGAACTACCCGCTGTTGCCCAGCCACTATCCCGCTCATTAAGATGTGTCACACGATAGCGCGCTAATATATCTCCTAACGGCCCTGCAAGTACTACCGTATGGAACAATCTATCCGTTTCAATTTCAGGGTAGCTTCCAACAATATACCCTTTCCCTTTTTGAGCGGCTTTACACAATGTTTGCTCGAAAATGCCACCTTGTTTTTCAGCATAAGACAAAACAATGTTGGGATCGTTGGTATAAGGTAGTGCGGAAAGCTCAGGAAGCACCAGGAGCTCATTTTCCCCCACTTGAATTGAGTCTAGTTTAGAAACCGATTTTTCCCACTGCGCTGCAATAAGCGTCGTTTGTGTTATTGTTGACGTGGCATTGATATCTGTTGGGCTGCGATGAAAAGCGAGTGTTGGGAAATATAATTCAGGGCGACGCTTCGCCAGTAATGCATCGCGTTGTGTATCTGCTTCATCTAAATCAATTGTCGCACTGTATATACCATTTAGCCCGGGTTCTAGCTCTAGCGGGCTAAGCACTGGAGATTGGGCCACTTTATGTCCTGATGGCGCCCATATGCTCGAACCACCATTATAATAAAGCTGCCCTTTAGTAATTGGATTGGTTTCAATTCCACTACGTGTTGCACAAATTACCCAGACACCGTTAAAAGCACTCATATGCTGCACATGTGCAACGGTTGAGTGATCGCCAAGCATTTCGGCAGGAGTCGCATTCGGCATCATACGGTCGGATACGGAATGCCAACCAATGATTTGCGCCCCTTCTAATGCAGCTAACCGAACATATTGCCAGTAAGTATCATCATAACAAATCAATAATGCGATACGGCCAATCGGTGTTTCAAAGGTTTTAACACCGGTATTACCCGGAGCAAACACTTTTTGATCTTGAGAATTCAGGCCTATTTTACGATATTTACCAATAATGCCTTCTGGCCCCATCAAAACAGCGGAATTATAGGCTAGCCCGGTTTCGCTATCCCGCTCCGCGATACCGACACTCATATACATCCCTGTACGAGCCAATATAGGCAGTATTGCCGCTGTCGTTTTGCCAGGGATGGTATCTAAATAAGGCGCTAATTCCGTAGAGTCAGAAAATAAATAACCACTCACCGCCGTTTCTGGAAATACAGCGTAATTAACCCCTTGAGCGGCCACTTTTTCTGTCGCTTCGACTAAACGTTGAATATTTCCATTTAAATCTCCCCATGCAGGAATAAAATCAACGGCTGCTACTTTACTGCTTTTTTTTATTTCAGCAATACTCATACAATAATCCTTATTCAAAGAATTTATTAGTAAATAAATAATTTTTTGCTATTGATAAAAATAAATATTAAATAGGAAATATATATCTATAATTCCAAGTCATTTAGGTCATAATAGCCTGAGTGTAGCGGCTATATTTGAATGTATCGAACATCTAAATATAGCCACCAATATTTATTTTCTTTTTTTAGAAAATCATATTAAGAGCGGATTTAATGTTATTAATTAAATAACATTACTTTTTGTCATTTCCATAATTTGTTCATCGCTATAACCAAGCTCTTTTAATACTTCGTTATTATGTTCCCCTAGCAATGGAGCACTTTTAATTTCAGGAATAAAGGCTGAAAACTTCATTGGGCAACCCACCGTTAAATATGAGCCTCGTTTTGGTTGTTGAACCTCAACAATCGAGCCACTACGACGCAAAGAAGGGTCATCTATAATTTCTTTCATACTTAATACGGCAGAACATGGCACATCAAACTGATCAAAATAATCGGTTAGCGCATGTTTATCTTTGTCTTTGGCGATCTCTTCGATTGCATCCCATACATCTTGGATATGGCTTGCGCGTGCCTGTGTAGTGGCAAAAGCAGGGTCAGTTTTCCACTCGGGACGCCCAATGGCATCACAGGTATTTTCCCAATTATGGTCTTGATTAATAAAATAAATATAAGCATTTGGGTCGGTATCACTGCCTTTACACTTAAGCATCGTTCCTGGTTGTCCTCCCCCACTCGCATTACCGCCGCGGGGAACCGCATCACCAAATGTACCATTCGGATACTGTGGATACTCTTCAAGAAAACCCAGCTTTTCTAGCCGTTGTTGGTCACGCAGTTTCACACGGCATAGGTTAAGTACCGCATCTTGCATCGACATCGTCACACGTTGGCCTTTACCTGTTTTTTCTCGGTGCAACAGTGCCGTCAGTATGCCAATCAATAAATGCATGCCCGTATTACTATCGCCCAATGCTGCAGCACTTACCGTTGGAGGGCCATCAGGAAAACCCGTTGTCGATGCTGAACCACCAGCAGATTGAGCAACATTTTCATAGGCTTTCACATTCGCATACGGCGAGTTCTCATTAAACCCTTTAATCGAACCAAAAATTAACCGTGGGTTGAGCTCTTGGATGTGCTCCCACGTAAACCCCATATGGTCGATAGCCCCCGGATGAAAATTTTCAACTAATACATCAGATTGACGTATTAGCTTCTCCATTACGGCTTTTCCCTCTGGCGTTTTGGTATTGAGCTCTAAAGAGCGTTTGTTACTATTTAACATCGTAAAATACAGTGCATCCACATCAGGAATATCTCGCAATTGATTACGCGTCACATCCCCAACCCCTGGCCGTTCAATTTTGATCACATCGGCACCGAACCAAGCAAGCATTTGTGTACAAGATGGGCCTGACTGAACCCCTGTAAAATCAAGAACGCGTATCCCATCAAGCGGTTTTGAAGAAGTCATAATTCACCTTTTTACAAAACTGCCATGACGTAATCTCTCACGCCATGGCAACTCATTTTGCCCCATTGACTCTTTCTATGAAACGAGTCGAGAGATATAGATCCACGCTGGAGCAGCAATGATAAAACCAAGTACACTCACCGCCAGCGACGCTGTTCCTGTGCGGGTATACAGATTAAAACGACTTGCAATAATGATCCCAGAGAAAGCAGGTGGTAACGCTCCGGCTAATACCATCATTTGCAGTTGCTCTGTTCCCATATTAAACATCATGCCTGCCAGCAACATTAATCCTGGCATTAACACTAGCTTTAATAACGTGTTATAGACAATCTCACCATCGAATTCGAACTTATTCGCGGCCAATGTCAGACCGGCAGCAAATACCGCAACACCTGAGTTTGCTTTCGCGATTAAATCAAATGTCGGGTCCCAAACCGTTGGAATTTTCACACCAACCAGTACCAGTGCAGTCGCAAGTACTGGGGCCCATACGACAGGTTCTTTAAAGGCTGATATTAATGCATCCATACCGCCACCGCCCTTTTTACCTTCCGCATCAGACGGGTTCAGTAAGAATAAGCCAATCGGAATTGTAATGGCATTAACGATGATGGATATAATGGCAACAACTAACCCCGTTGAAACGGTTTCACCATAAATAGGGTCTAAAACCGCGAACCCTAAGAAACCAATTGTCGGAGAACCTGCAATTAATGCACATACTGCGGCTTCGCCACGACTATGTTTAAAAATATATTTACAGCTAAAAAATGAGAAAAAGAAACAAACAAGTAAGACTACAAATGAAATAATAGTCAATTTAGCGTCTGCAAATATCATTTCTCGATTTGCGCGAGCGATAGAAACAAATAATGCAGCAGGTAATGCGTAATTTAATACCAACTTATTAAATGCTTTTGCTTGGTCACTGGTAAACACATTTCTTTTACCACTCACATAACCTAATACCATAATAATAATGATAGGTAATAGGTCGCTCATAAAAATCTTATACATAAAATCAGCCATAAGACCCACCTATTTTTGGCAATAAGACCCCGTACGCCACTCATTAAAAATGAGCCGCGTAGGGTTATCTTTGTTAGTTAACGTTATACTGCGTTAATTTTTTACGACAGACTTCGGATTTAAATTACCAATATGGCCGCTTTCCGTTCCAACTGCAGGGTCAATAACAACATTTATCAAGGTTGGATGACCCGATGTTAAACCGGCCTTCAAAGCCTCCTGTACTTCTGCAGGCGTTGTTGCTTGATAGCCAATGCCACCAAAAGCCTCAATCATTTTGTCATAACGAGCGCCGCCCATTAAAACAGTAGGAGAAGGGTCCTGGTCACCATGGAGATTTACACCATCACCACGGTAAATTCCGCCATTATTGAAAATCAAAATAGTGACAGGCAATTTGTAGCGACAAATCGTTTCAATTTCCATACCACTAAAACCGAATGCGCTATCGCCTTCAATCGCCACAACCGGCTTACCACTGGTTACAGCGGCACCGACTGCATAACCCATTCCAACGCCCATCACGCCCCATGTTCCACAATCTAAGCGTTTGCGCGGTTGGTACATATCAATAATATTTCGTCCATTATCAAGCGTGTTAGCGCCTTCATTGACGACATAAACGTCTTGGTGATCGACCAGCACATCTCGGATTGCACGTAACGCATTGAAGTAATTCATCGGAGAAGTGTCAGTGTTCAATTTAGCTGCCATTTTCTCGACATTAATTTTCTTGTGCTCATCAATACTAGCGAGCCATTCCGTTGGGGATTTAACAGGGGTTGATTTAAGCCCTGCCAATAAAGACTCAATACTTGAATAAATATCACCAACAACGGGGGCGGTTATTGGCCGGTTACTATCAATTTCGGAAGGTTCAATATCTAACTGAATGAATTGCGTTTCTGGCGACCAGTGCTTGCCTTTACCATGGTCAAGCAACCAATTAAGGCGTGCGCCCATTAACACCACAACATCCGCACTGGATAAGGCATATGAGCGAGCAGATGCCGCTGACTGTGGGTGTGTATCTGGTAACAGCCCTTTTGCCATTGACATCGGTAAATAAGGGATACCGGTTGTTTCAATAAATTGGCGAATATTGTCATCCGCTTGGGCATAAGCTGCGCCTTTACCCAAAATAATTAATGGCCGCTTAGCCGATGCCAGCAACTTAAGGGCTTTATTTACTGAATCAGGTGATGGAATTTGTCTTGGTGCAGGGTCTTCAACGGTAAAAATGGTTTTATCCGCAGCGTCTTTATCCATCACAGCAGATAAAACTTCCGTTGTTAAGTCCAGATAAACCCCACCCGGGCGGCCTGATACCGAAGCGCGAATAGCTCGAGCGAGTGCGATACCAAGATCTTCAGGTTTATTCACACGATAAGACGCTTTTACAAAAGGTTTTGCCGTGTTCATTTGGTCTAATTCTTCGTAATCACCCTGCTGCAAATCAATTATCGCTCTGTCGCTCGAACCACTGATTTGGATCATTGGAAAACCGTTGGTGGTTGCATTCGCGAGTGCCACCATGCCATTTAAAAAACCCGGCGCTGAAACTGTTAAACAGATACCCGGTTTCTGGGTAATAAAACCACTAATTGCAGCAGCATTACCCGCGGATTGTTCATGGCGAAATCCAATATAGCGAATGCCTTCAGCTTGCGCATGCCTTGCCATGTCCGTTACTGGAATTCCAACAACACCGTAGATTGTATCAATGCCATTTTTTTTAAGTGCATCGACAATGATATGCATACCATCAGTCAGGTTTTGGGTTTGATCAGCAGACATGTCTACCTCATAATTAACTGATTGAAAGATTAAAGGGAGCGATTTATCACTCCCAAATTTTTAAAGTTAGATCGCTTTGTTTGTACGCATAGCTGCAATTTCATCTGCGCTATAACCTAGTTCAGTTAGAACTTGCTCGGTGTGCTCACCCAGTAATGGCGCACTTTTGATATCCGGTGTAAAGGAAGAGAATTTCATCGGGCAACCCACCGTCAAGTAAGTTCCGCGTTTTGGCTGCTCAACTTCAACAATACTTCCACTCTTACGCAGAGATTGGTCTCGTGCAATTTCACGCATACTGAGTACAGGGGCGCAAGGTACACCGTATTTACTCAAATATTCGACCGCTTCATGTTTATCTTTATCCGCTAAGAATTTTTCAATTTCAGCAAAAATATCAAAGATATGAGGCTGACGAGCCTTTGGTGTATTGTAAGCAGGGTCAGTTGCCCATTCAGGCTTACCAATAGCGACACAGGTTTGCTCCCAGTCCTGTTCTTGGATAGTAAAATAAATATAAGCATTTGGGTCAGTTTCCCAGCCTTTACATTTTAAGATCCAACCTGGCTGCCCACCACCGCCTGCATTACCACCACGAGGAACAGCATCACCAAACGTACCATTTGGATATTGCGGGTATTCTTCAAGGTAGCCAATTTTCTCTAAACGTTGCTGGTCGCGAAGTTTGACACGGCACAAGTTAAGAACAGCATCTTGCATCGACATAGTCACTCGCTGGCCTTTTCCTGTTTTCTCGCGATGTAATAGCGCGGCAAGTAAGCCAATCAACAAATGCATACCCGTATTACTATCACCTAACGCAGCGGCACTCACTAATGGAGGGCCATCCCAAAAACCTGTAGTAGAGGCGGCGCCACCTGCTGCCTGAGCAACGTTTTCATAAGCTTTAACATCTGCGTAAGGCGAGTCTTCATCAAAGCCTTTGATAGAGCCAAAAATCAGGCGAGGGTTTAGTTCTTGAATGTGCTCCCAAGTAAAACCCATATGGTCAATCGCACCTGGGTGGAAGTTCTCAACGAGGACGTCGGCCTGCTTAATCAGCCGCTCCATAACCTCTTTGCCTTCAGGTGTCTTTGTATTTAATTCCACTGAACGCTTATTACTATTAAGCATCGTGAAATACAGCGCATCCACATCAGGGATATCCCTTAATTGATTACGCGTGACATCTCCAACTCCCGGACGCTCAATCTTAATAACATCCGCACCGAACCATGCTAACATTTGAGTACAAGATGGTCCTGATTGTACTCCAGTAAAATCGAGCACTTTTATACCTTGTAAAGGAAGATCCATGTATTACCTCTTTATTTAGCCATCGTATATGGAATGGAATGAATTATATTTAATAGAAAACTTGAATTATTTTAAATACAATAACAATTCACTCCATTAAATTATATTCAATAATTATCAACTATTTGTATTAAATATCACTATCGATGTCCAGTAATTAACTAATTAAATTTACTTTTAACTCAATAGCCCTAAAATAAAATAAAATACAGCAATTAATTTTATTACTGTTCAATAAATGAATAATGATAAAACCAAATAATCTATGTATTATTTAGATGCTCTTAATTAGACTTTATTTAACCCATCGAATAAAGACAAACAATAAAACCCAAAAAACAAATAAATAACAAATAGATAGAAAAACAAAATGTAAAAAAAATTATTATTAGAAATAATTCAATAATAACCGCGATTTTATTGAATCATTTCTAATAATTAAAATGCAAAAATCAGTTCAATGTTGAAAACGATTAGTTCTAAAAAATGTTTTTTATATTGAAATTAAATATAAAAATAGTAGCAGCTTAAAATAAGCACTATTATAGTAAAAAAAAACCCACAAAGTCGACTTTGTGGGTTTTAGATTTTTAACAAACATATACCGTTTGCTAAATACCTTTATGTATTCTTTTCTTGCTCTTGCTTTTGTTGCTTTTCTTTTTCAAGAAGTTGGCGGTACCACAGCGGGTGGTGCTTTCTTGCCCAGCCACGGGTAACCCAACCTTCAACCATCGCACGAACTGAGCCTTTCACCCAGATTGCTGCGTAAGCGTGAACCACAATCATGATAATCAGCGCAATTGCAGAGAGCGAGTGAATAAGGATCGCCGCACGATAAACAGGGATTGGGAAGTAATCTGCGAAATAAGGACGCCACATGATCACTCCTGTGACCACCAGCGCCAATAAACAGATAGTCACCACCCAATACACCCCTTTTTGACCGAGGTTATATTGGCCAACATCGCCCGTTTCTTCGTTTTTCAGTACTTTACCGATATTTTTTGCCCACTTGATATCTTCTTTATTAATGAAGTTATGGTGGAAATAACGGAAAAACATAAATACGAACAGCAAGAACATCGCCGTCCCCACGAATGGATGCAAAATTCGCGACAGCTGTGGCGTGCCTAAAATGTTCATAAACCAGTTTAGTGAAGGGAAAAAGAACCCTAGCCCACTGATTGCGGTGAACAAAAAGCAAATCACAACCGCCCAGTGATTGATCCTTTCAATCGGTTTATGGCGGATAATTTTGTCGTTATCATCTGGCATCATTTCTGATCCTCCCCTTCTTTTGATTTCGAAGTGTCAGATGACATTGCATTATGCAAATCTTCTAAAGCCTCTTCTTCATCTTTTTTGGAGACGCGGTTCGGACCAATACCCACATAGTGGAAGATGGCCGCCGCAAATGTTGCAGCAAAACCAACCGCTGCTAACGGCTTCCAGATACCTTTCCAGAAAGTCACTGTTGGGCTGATTGTCGGGTTCTCCGGCAATCCGTGATACAGCTGAGGTTTATCTGCATGGTGCAGAACGTACATCACGTGCGTACCACCAACACCTTCAGGGTCATATAAACCTGCGTTTGCATAACCACGTGTTTTCAGCTCATCAACACGCTCGCCAGCCATGTTAATCATGTCCTCTTTGCTACCAAAATGGATAGCGCCTGTTGGACAGGTTTTCACACATGCAGGTTCTTGACCAACTTCAACGCGGTCAACACACAGCGTACATTTGTATGCGCGGTTATCTTCTGGGTTGATACGCGGTACATCAAATGGGCAACCCGCGATACAATAACCACAACCAATACAGTGCTCTGATTGGAAATCAACGATACCGTTTTTGTACTGAACTATTGCACCTTCTGAAGGACACGCCTTCAGACAGCCCGGGTCAGCACAGTGCATACAGCCATCTTTACGGATCAGCCATTCAAATTTATCGTTCTCTTCCACTTCAGAGAAGCGCATTACCGTCCATGACTTAGCGGTTAAATCTGTTGGGTTATCATATACCCCAACGTTCGTGCCGATTTTGTCACGGATGTCGTTCCATTCGGAACACGCGACCTGACAAGCTTTACAGCCGATACAGGTCGTCACATCGATAAGCTTTGCAACTTCTTCCTTATAGTCCCGCACCTGAGGCGCGGGAGTCAGGGAATTGGTGGCAGAGCGACGAATAATGTCCTGAGATTGCATTGACATAATTTATCTCCTTACACCTTTTCCACATTGACAAGGAATGATTTAAATTCCGGTGTCTGAGTATTCGCATCACCCACATACGGGGTTAATGTGTTGGCAATAAAGCCTTTCACAGCCAAGCCTTCAAAGCCCCAGTGAATTGGAATACCGATAGTATCGATATCTTTTCCAGCCACTTTCAGCGTATGAATACGTTTGGTCACCACGGCTTTCGCTTTAATGTAACCACGTTTGGAGCTAACTTTCACCGTATCGCCTTGCTTGATACCTTTCTCATTCGCTAAACGTTCACCAATTTCAATGAACTGCTGTGGCTGAATGATGGCATTTAACAAGGCATGTTTTGTCCAATAGTGGAAATGCTCGGTTAAGCGATAAGTCGTTCCCACGTAAGGGAATTCTGTCGCTTTACCCATTTGCGCCCAGTCGTCTTTAAATACGCGTGCAGCAGGGTTTGAGACCACATTTGGATGCAATGGATTCGTATCCAATGGCGTTTCAATCGGCTCGTAGTGCTCTGGGAATGGGCCTTCGGCCATTTTATCCAATGCAAATAGACGCCCCATCCCTTCTGGCTGCATGATAAACGGACCAACACCACTACCCGGTGCAGCATTGCTATAGTCAGGAATATCCATGCCTATCCATTTGCTGCCATTCCACTCGAGGATTTGGCGTTTTGGATCCCACGGTTTACCCATTGGGTCTGCCGATGCGCGGTTATAAATAACACGACGGTTCAGAGGCCATGCCCATGCCCAACCTAATGTGTTACCCAGACCCGTTGGGTCAGAGTTATCACGGTTGGCCATTTGGTTACCTTTTGGTGTCCAGCTACCTGCGAAAATCCAGCAACCACTTGCGGTCGTACCATCATCACGCAATTGAGCAAACGAGCTCAGCAGTTCGCCTTTTTTCGCAATAACGTTGCCATCAGCATCTTTCAAGTCAACTAAGGCATAGCCATTGTTTTCTTGGGCAACTTCTTCTGGCGTTGGGTTATCACGGTCGAAGTAATTCCAAGTCATACTCAGAACTTGTTCAGGCACCGCACCACCTTCAGAGGCATACAGTTGGCGTAAACGGTGGAAAATACCGGACAGGATTTCACCATCACTAATCGCTTCACCAGGGGCATCTGCGCCTTTCCAGTGCCACTGTAGCCAACGCGCTGAGTTAACAATCGAACCATTTTCTTCAGCAAAACAGCAAGATGGCAGACGGAATACAGTAGTTTGGATTTCTGCCGGGTTCACATCATTCATTTCACCGTGGTTTTGCCAGAAATTCGACGTTTCCGTATTCAATGGGTCAACGGTAATCAAGAATTTCAGTTTTGACAGCGACTTAACAACTTTATTTTTATTCGGGAATGAGGCTAATGGGTTAAAGCCTTGGCAAATATAGCCATTCACTTCACCCTTATCCATCATCTCGAAATAACGCAGCACATCGTAGCCTTGATCCCATTTCGGTAATAAATCAAAGCCCCAATTATTTTCTTTCTGCGCTTTATCGCCATAGAACGTCTTCATCAAACTAACAAAGAATTTCGGGTAGTTACCCCAATAGTTTACCTGGCCTTCAACCGTCGCTTTTGGCGTGTTTGCAGCTAAGTAACTTTCTAATGTCGTTTGTTTGTCTGATGGTAAGGTTAAATAACCCGGCAAGCTTTGAGATAACAATCCTAAGTCAGTTAAACCTTGGATATTGGAGTGTCCACGCAGGGCATTTACACCACCACCTAACATCCCCATATTACCCAGCAGTAATTGGATCATCGCCATGGTACGGATATTTTGCGCACCCACGGTATGTTGAGTCCAACCTAATGCGTATAAGAACGAGGCAGTTTTATCTTTAGCACTGGTTTCTGCAAGGTATTCACAGACTTGCAAGAAGTCTTTGATTGGCGTCCCACAGATGTTATTCACCACTTCAGGTGTATAACGGCTGACGTGCTCTTTTAATAGGTTTAACACACAGCGTGGGTGTTTCAGAGTTGGATCACGCAGCGCAAGGCCGTTTTCATCCATCTCATAGTTCCACGTGGTTTTATCGTATTGACGTTTTTCTTCGTCATAACCTGTAAACAGGCCATCATCAAACCCATAATCTTCACGAATAACTAAACTGGCGTTGGTATACGCTTCCACGTATTCACGCTGAATTTTTTCATTATCCAGTAAATATTTGATAACACCTGATAAAAACGCGATATCAGTCCCTGAACGGATAGGCGTGTAAAAATCCGCCACAGCCGCTGTACGGGTAAAGCGTGGGTCAATAACAATTAATTTGGCTTTATTATGGATTTTAGCTTCCATCGCCCAGCGGAAACCGACTGGATGCGCTTCTGCCGCATTACCACCCATAACGACAACTAGGTTTGCATTTTTAATGTCAACCCAGTGGTTGGTCATCGCACCGCGACCAAATGTTGGAGCAAGACTTGCTACCGTTGGTCCGTGTCAGACACGCGCTTGGTTATCAACGGCAAGCATGCCGAGAGCGCGGGTGAATTTTTGCGTTACAAATCCGCTTTCGTTACTACCAGCCGATGCGCACAGCATACCGGTGGTTAGCCAACGGTTAACCGTCACACCATCTTTATTTTTCTCAATAAAGTTCGCATCGCGGTCTTCTTTCATTAGCTTAGCGATACGATCAAATGCGTCGTTCCAAGTGATACGTTTCCACTCATTCGTACCCGGCTCACGCACTTCAGGGTATTTCAAGCGGCTTTCACTGTGGATAAAATCGATAAGTCCAGCACCTTTCGGACAAAGTGCACCACGGTTTACCGGATGATCCGGGTCCCCTTCAATATGGAAAATGCTCTCTTTAGCATTTTTCGCGCCATCACCGAGGCTGTACATCAACAGCCCACAGCCGACAGAACAGTAGGTACAGGTATTTCTGGTTTCCTTCGCACGCAGTAATTTATACTGGCGCGTTGACGCTAACGCGGTGGCGGGTGCAAAACCCAAGGCCGCTGCCGTCGTACCTGCCATACCGCCAGCGCAGATCTTAAAGAACTGCCTTCTGCTGACTTGCATGGGGATCTCCTCATTTACATTGCTCATGTTTACCTAACGTCAATCGCGATAATCAGGTAAACTCTTCTTATTCAACGTTATCCTTACGTATCCAGGTTCATTGCCTGGCAAATGGTGTAAATTCTTTTTACCCATAATTAATATTATGTATCATTAATGCTAGGAATTCATCTAATGTATGAAACAAATACTACAAATGACTCCAAATTAACCAAAATGATTGGCTTAAACCACACAACTGTGCAACAAAAAGGCAACCTTGATTTGCCCGTTAATGATTACGTTGCGGAAGAATATCCTGTCGCTTTAGTATTTAATGGCATATCTCACGTGGTGATGATGGCAACGCCAAAAGATTTGGCGGATTTTGCTGTCGGGTTTGCCCTTTCGGAAGGAATAATACAGTCAGGTGATGAAATTCGTGGAATTGATATCGTTGAAGGCTGCAACCGCGGAATTGAAGTACAGGTTGAATTATCTAGCCGCCGATTTATGGAACTCAAAGAACGTCGCCGTAATCTAGCAGGGCGTACGGGCTGTGGCATTTGTGGTACAGAGCAACTTGACGAAATTTTCAAACCGATCGCCCCTCTGCCTTTTACTCAAACTTTTTCTTTATCGCACCTCGATAATGCATTACATGAATTGAAAAAAGTGCAAGAAATTGGCGCACTGACGGGTTGTACCCACGCTGCCGCATGGATATCTCCAGAAGGGCAATTAGTCGGTGGATGTGAAGATGTCGGCCGTCATGTAGCACTTGATAAACTTTTGGGTATGAAACATCGCAACCAATGGCAACAAGGCGCAGTACTAGTTTCCAGCCGCGCGAGTTATGAGATGGTGCAAAAAGCCGCCAGTTGCGGTGCTGAAATCCTATTTGCCGTCTCTGCGGCTACCGCCCTCGCTATCGAGGTCGCAGAGAAAGCCAATTTGACGTTAGTTGGATTCTGTCGTCAGGGGAAAGCGACAGTGTTTACGCATAGCTTTCGTATCAGGAACTAATTTTTAAAAATTAAATCTAATAATTGCAATATCATATAAATTATATCAAATTGAAAAATAATAAATATTTGTCATTTTAACTTATTATTTTTGTCGTATTTTCTCCATTGAGAAATGTCGTATTTTTGATTATAATATAATCAAAGCGCATAGGAGGTATAATGACAATACAAGACAGAATACAAAAAAAAGTAAAGCGTTCTAAACGTTCTGTTTTCCTACGCTCTGACTTTTCAAAAATAGCTGATTATGATCAAGTAGGCCGTATACTCAAAAAACTTACAGACAATGGTTTATTAATGAGAATTGGTTATGGTGTCTATGTAAGAGCCAGAGTGAATCGCATCACTGGTAAATTAATGCCAGATAACCCAAGTGGTGCTGATGGCGTTATTATCGAAGTAATGAAAAAACTCAATGTTGATTATACTTTTGATAAGCTATCTCTGATGAATTTGTCTGGTGAGAGTACACAAATTCCTTCTAATATTAAAATCATCCCTAAAAATCCTAAATTTACTCGTAAAATTAAGGTAGGGAAACAAAGTATCAATGAAACTCGATAGCTCTTTATTTATTGATGTTGCCGATGCCATAGGGCTCGGCAACCCAGCGATAGTTGAAAAAGATTATTATGTTGTTCAATTACTTAAACTCCTATCTAACTTTCAGTTTACATATCACCAAGCTATCTTTTCAGGAGGAACAGCTCTCGCCAAATCGGATATCAAAACTTATCGAATGTCTGAAGACATTGATATAAAACTAATTCCAAACCAAAGATATTCTGAATTAGCATCTCGAAATGCAAGAAAAACAGCCCGAAGAGAAATAAAAAACATTATTGAAGAAATAATTAACCAAAATTCTATTTTTTCTTTAGATAATGCGCCTTCTGTTAAAGATGAATACCGCTATTTTTCCTTTGATATCCGTTATCCTCAAGATCACAGGCAAGCACCATGTTTACGTCCTTTTATAAAATTAGAATTTATAGAGACAGACCTTCTTAGTGAACCCATATCTAGGAATATTCAATCTATCTATTCAAATGTTACAGAATCTGATATCGAAATTTATAACATGATTTGCTCGGCAATTATTGACACTCAAGCTGAAAAGTTACTATCGATGCTACGAAGAACAGCGAGTGTCGCAAGAAATGGCCAACGTGAAGATGATGAGACACTTATTCGACATGTTTATGATACTTTTCATATACAGCTATCCCAACCATCTAATATTGAATTCTTAAGTCAATTACTGAAAAAAGCACTTGATGGAGATATTACAAGATATGGAAATCAACATACACAACTGGTTGACTCGCCTATTACAGAACTTCGCTATGGGCTAAAATTATTAGTAGAAACCCCAAAATTCATAGAGCGTTATAATAACTATGTAAGTCCTATGGTTTATGCAGAAGTTCCTACTCAATGGGATGAAGCAATTATTGCTTTTACTAGCTTAGCTCATCAAGTATTGGATTATATAGAACAAGAACTTAATAAATAAACTAAAAGTTAGCCAATTTTTATTACCCATTGGCTAACCACTGTACCTTTTATCTTACTAGCTAATAGTCATCACTTCCCAATACAAAAACTTGAGAAGATACGGCCTAATAAATCATCAGAGGTAAATTCACCGGTAATTTCACTAAGTTCCTGCTGAGCTAAACGCAATTCTTCTGCTAATAACTCACCGGAGCGAGCATTCACTAACTGGTCATAACCCTGTTCTAGGTGAACGGCGGCTGCATTTAGTGCTTGTAAATGGCGGCTACGTGCTAAGAAACCACCTTCTGTATTGCTGTTAAAGCCAATGGCTTCTTTTAGGTGATCGCGCAGCAAATCGATGCCTTTTTCTTCGCGTGCAGACAAACGAATTAACGGATAACGCGTATTATCAATAAACTCAACGGGTTCACCCGTCATATCCGCTTTGTTACGAATTACGGTGACCGGAAGTTCATCGGGTAAACGCGCCATAAATTCAGGCCAAATCTCTTGTGGTTCAGTTGCATCGGTTGTGGTGCTATCTACCATAAACAGCACGTGGTCCGCTTGTTCAATCTCTTTCCACGCACGTTCAATACCAATTCGCTCAACTTCATCACTGGCTTCACGCAGGCCTGCGGTATCAATGATATGCAAAGGCATACCATCAATGTGAATATGTTCACGCAACACATCACGCGTCGTACCCGCAATATCCGTGACAATCGCAGCTTCGCGACCCGCCAATGCATTTAACAAGCTCGATTTACCTGCATTTGGGCGCCCGGCAATCACCACTTTCATTCCTTCACGTAATAAACTGCCTTGGCGAGCTTGGGAACGAACTTGTTCTAAATCTGCCACGACTTCATTGAGTTTTGCTTCAATTTTACCGTCAGACAGGAAGTCAATTTCTTCATCAGGGAAATCAATCGCAGCTTCTACATAGATGCGCAAGTGAGTGAGTGCTTCCACCAATTGGTGAATATGGGAAGAAAATGCGCCCTGTAGGGAGTTCATTGCAGAACGAGCCGCTTGCTCTGAACTTGCATCAATCAAGTCAGCAATCGCCTCTGCTTGGGCTAAATCCAGCTTATCGTTTAAAAACGCACGCTCAGAGAACTCTCCCGGATTCGCAATGCGAATACCAGTAATCGTTAATATTCTTCTTAGCAATAAATCAAGAATAACTGGGCCGCCATGTCCTTGTAATTCAAGCACATCCTCACCCGTAAATGAATTTGGTCCAGGGAAGTAAAGTGCAATACCTTGGTCAAGAACAGCACCGTCCACATCACGAAATGGCAAGTAGTCCGCATAGCGCGGTTTAGGGAGTTTTCCCAGCACGATTTCAGCAACTTGTGCCGCTTTCGGGCCAGATACACGTAAAATACCGACACCACCACGACCGGGAGGTGTTGCCTGTGCGACGATAGTATCGTTGATTTGCATGATGTTTCTCTGTCATTCCTATAAAAAAATTAAGGCGGTCATTAAATGGCCGCCTTAATATTATATCGATAGCTGAGCAGAAGGCTCACCTAAAATTCAATTTATTTCTTTTCTTTCTTATCGCGACTGTGTAGACCACGTTTTTCCAGACCACGGTAAATCACCTGCTGCTGGATAATGGTTACTAAGTTACTCACGATATAATACAGAACCAGACCTGATGGGAACCACAGGAAGAAGATAGTGAACACGACTGGCATGTAAGTCATAATCTTCTGCTGCATTGGGTCAGTGACTGCAGTTGGTGACATTTTCTGAATAACGAACATGGTCACACCCATCAATACCGGTAGGATATAGTACGGGTCTTGTGCAGACAAGTCTTGGATCCAACCGAAGAATGGTGCGTGACGCAGTTCAACAGAACCCATCAACATGTAGTAAAGTGCAAGGAAGATAGGCATTTGGATAAGCAACGGTAAACAACCACCCAGTGGGTTTACTTTCTCTGCTTTATACATCGCCATCATTTCTTGGCTCATACGTTGTTTGTCATCACCAATACGCTCACGCATTGCAGCCAGTTTAGGTTGCAGTAAACGCATTTTCGCCATCGAGGTGTACTGTGCTTTAGTCAGCGGGTACATAATACCACGAACGATAAAGGTGATAACGATGATGGCAATACCCCAGTTGCCCACGAAACCGTGAATGAATTTCAACAGTTTGAACAGTGGCTGAGAGATAAACCATAACCAACCATAATCAACGGTTAAGTCTAAATGTGGTGCAACTGCGGCCATTTCAGACTGAATTTCAGGACCAACCCATAATGTTGATGAATAAGTACCTGCACCGTTAGCTGCGATAGTCATTGGTTCACTCTTATAACCAATGATGGCAGATTTTTTATCAAGGTCGATGGTATAGAAAGTGCTCTTTTCCGCACTTGCCGGGATCCACGCCGTTGCAAAATATTGTTGCAACATTGCCACCCAGCCACCTTTGGTGGTTAAGTCGAGGTTTTTATCTTCGATGTCGCCAAAGCTATATTTTTTATAGTTGTTTTCATCAGAAGAATACGCCGCACCACGATAGGTATGCAGAGCAAAATTGCTGCTGCCTGTATCACGCTCTTTCGGTAACTCGATAGTTTGTTTTAACTGACCGAAGAAAGCGAGACTCAGTGGTTGAGCGGTTGGGTTTTGAATACTGTATTCAACTTCAACAGTATATTGGCCACGCTTAACAATGTACGTTTTCTGATACACAACACCGTTGTTATCAGTAAATGTCATTGGTACGCGCAAGACATCTTGGCCTTTCTCTAATGTGAAAGTTGTAGAATCTGCGCTATACAGCGGACGTTCGCCATTATTATTTGCTGGGTTGTCTGGACCATGAAGACCAATTAAACCACTCTGTGCCTGGTAGACAAAGCCTGGATTAGTTTCCAGTAAACGGAAAGGGCTTTCCGAATGAAGGGTCGCAGGATAGGCTAACAGGTCAGCCTCATCGATATCACCACCACGAGTATTGATGCGTATATCCAGTACATCAGTCTTGACTGTGATGAGCTTACCTTGCCCACTGCCAGTTACGGCTTGAGCATCACTGCTTGGCATATCCGCTTGTTGCGAAGTTTGAACAGTTTTAACGTCCTGAGCAACTTTATCGCTCTCCCAGGCCTGCCAAACTAAGAACGACACGAACAACAAAGCGATGAGTAGAAGATTGCGTTGCGAATCCATCGTTATAATTCTCTATTATCATCAGTTTTTCTAGGTGGGACAGGATCATCTCCACCAGCGTGTAAAGGGTGGCATTTTAATACGCGTTTCGCCGTTAACCAACTCCCTTTTAGCATACCAAACCTGCGCAATGCCTCAATTCCGTAATTTGAACAAGTAGGATTGAAGCGACAACGAGGCCCTAACAACGGGCTAATTGCCAGTTGGTAGCCTCTGATCAGCATGATCAGGATTTTTGAGCCAAGCGACGATGACGACGCCATAACTTATCCAATGCTTCCGTGATCTGTTGATTGTCAAGATTGGCGACCCCTCTCCTTACCAATAACACAAAATCCATTGGAGGCAAGTCGTGTTGATGTAAACGAAAGTATTCACGCGCTAATCGTTTAATACGATTTCGCTCATGAGCTCGTTTAACATTTTTTTTAGCGATGGTAAGACCGATGCGGGGATGCCCCAGCTCGTTTAGGCGACCAAGGATTGTTATCTCTGGGGAACTCGCCCTCTGCGGCTGCTTAAAGACATTATCGAAATGCCTGGGAGTTAACAAACGTAACTCCCGGGTAAAAGCGAGCGTAACCACTTGAATAGAGGGCTAGCTTTATTACTTAGATGAAACGGTCAGACTAGAGCGGCCTTTCGCACGACGGCGAGCCAGAACTTGACGACCATTTTTAGTAGCCATACGAGCGCGGAAACCGTGTGAACGGTTGCGTTTCAGTACGGACGGTTGAAAAGTGCGTTTCATAACGATTTCTACCTAACTTTAAAATTTATTACTGATTCAGTAAACGCGTTGGCAACCAGTGAAAACTGATTTACACCTGTGCCTCTATCGCAACAATATAGAAAGAGGCAGGATTGTAATAAAACATAGGGGGTCACGTCAATGAAATGACGCAATCAAACCACTTTTATTTATAGCCTGGCTGACCGGTTTGCCGACATATGTTGTGACAGCCGACGAATGATTACATTCGTATACTGACTGAAAACCTGCTTTTTGCCCCGCCCCGCCTAACATTAACGTTAAAATAGAGCGATATGACCCAACAAGTTTACCTCAGTTTCGTGTAAAAATCACATCTGTACTGTACACAGGGAGGAAGATTATACGGACTCCGCCCCAAAGCGCAAGGATCTTCAAGAGATCTAAAAATATTTTTTGATCATACAGAATATTTCCAGTAAATCGTCTAAAGTTATCCCCAGCATGTGGAAAAATGGCAGTAAATTAAGGTAGCCCAGTCTATTTCTTCTTTATAAGAGGTTCCTTATCACATTTACCTGTGGATAAAAAGCATAAAAACTGTGTAAAAGAATGGAGATCTCTGACTAATTTTGCGGTATGATCGCAGGTCTATTTCTGATCCATCGATCAGCGATATGCAGTAAGTAAGAGTTAACCTAAAACATTTTTGGGTCATTGCGATTAAACGTAAGCCCGAGAAAATTCTTTGTTTACATCCGTACTTCTTGTTCCATTGACCTTGTTTAGGGGAGTCCAACGTGTCACTTTCGCTTTGGCAGCAATGTCTTGCCCGATTGCAGGATGAACTACCTGCCACAGAATTCAGTATGTGGATACGCCCTCTTCAAGCTGAATTAAACGACAATACACTGGCACTTTATGCCCCAAATCGTTTCGTTCTCGACTGGGTTAGAGACAAGTACATCAATAATATCAATGAATTATTGAATGACTTTTGTGGAACTGACGCGCCTGCACTACACTTTGAGGTAGGCAATAAACCGATTACAGTCGCACCGGCAGCAGCACAAGCACGTACAGCTCAACAAGTACCTGCATTTGCCGTTCCGTCAGCCCCAATGAAACCGAGTTGGGACAATTCAGCCAAAGTACAGCCTGATGTTGCTTATCGTTCTAATGTAAACCCTAAGCACACTTTTGATAACTTTGTTGAAGGTAAATCGAACCAATTGGCTCGCGCTGCAGCGAGGCAGGTGGCAGAAAACCCAGGTGGTGCCTACAACCCATTATTTCTTTATGGTGGGACAGGTTTAGGTAAAACCCACTTATTACATGCTGTCGGCAATAGTATTATGCAGCATAAAGCCAACGCTCGCGTGGTTTATATGCACTCAGAACGTTTTGTTCAAGATATGGTCAAAGCTTTACAGAACAATGCCATTGAAGAATTTAAACGTTATTATCGTTCTGTTGATGCACTGCTTATTGACGATATCCAGTTTTTTGCTAACAAAGAGCGCTCACAAGAAGAGTTTTTCCATACTTTTAATGCGCTACTTGAAGGTAATCAACAAATTATTTTGACCTCCGACCGTTATCCAAAAGAAATTAACGGTGTGGAAGATCGCTTAAAATCGCGTTTTGGCTGGGGCCTAACCGTCGCAATCGAACCACCAGAGCTAGAAACTCGAGTCGCGATTTTAATGAAAAAAGCAGATGAAAATGAGATTCAACTTCCGGGTGAAGTGGCCTTTTTCATCGCCAAACGCCTTCGCTCGAACGTTCGTGAGCTAGAAGGGGCGTTAAACCGCGTGATTGCCAACGCTAACTTTACTGGCCGGGCGATTACTATCGATTTTGTCAGAGAAGCACTGCGTGACTTATTAGCACTACAAGAAAAGCTGGTAACTATTGATAATATTCAAAAAACAGTTGCTGAATATTATAAAATTAAGGTAGCAGATTTACTGTCTAAGCGCCGTTCTCGTTCTGTCGCACGTCCGCGTCAAATGGCAATGGCACTAGCAAAAGAGCTGACTAACCATAGTTTACCTGAAATCGGGGATGCCTTTGGCGGCCGTGACCATACCACGGTGTTACATGCTTGTCGTAAAATTGAACAATTACGGGAAGAAAGCCATGACATCAAAGAAGATTTTTCTAATTTAATCAGAACATTATCATCTTAATTGCTATGAAATTTACAATAGAACGCGAGCAGTTATTAAAACCGTTACAACAGGTTAGTGGTCCTTTAGGTGGGCGTCCAACTCTGCCTATTTTAGGTAACCTTTTATTACAGGTAAAAGAAGGCACCCTCCAACTCACTGGAACCGACCTTGAAATGGAGATGATGGCCAATGTTGCCCTAACAGGGGAGCATGAAATTGGCGCAACCACCGTGCCCGCACGCAAGTTTTTTGATATCTGGCGTGGGTTACCTGAAGGTTCTGAAATTCATGTAGAGCTGAATGATGACAGACTGCTCGTCCGCTCTGGGCGTAGCCGCTTCTCATTATCCACTTTACCCGCTGCTGATTTTCCAAACCTGGATGATTGGCAAAGCGAAGTGGAATTTTCTCTTCCGCAATCAATACTGAAACGTTTAATTGAAGCTACTCAGTTTTCAATGGCGCACCAAGATGTCCGTTATTACCTCAACGGCATGCTATTTGAAACCGAAGACCAAATGCTCAGAACCGTTTCAACCGATGGACACAGGCTTGCAGTCTGTTCGATGGATATTGGTCAATCGCTACCCTCTCACTCAGTGATAGTGCCTCGTAAAGGGGTTATTGAGCTAATGCGTTTGTTAGATGGCGGTGATACCCCTCTACAACTGCAAATTGGTAGTAATAATATTCGTGCTCACGTTGGGGATTTTATCTTTACCTCTAAATTGGTTGATGGCCGTTTCCCTGATTACCGTCGCGTATTACCCAAAAACCCAGACAAAACCTTAGAAGCTCGCTGTGATTTACTCAAACAAGCTTTTTCTCGCGCGGCTATTTTATCGAATGAGAAATTCCGCGGTGTGCGCTTGTATTTCAGTGAAAACCAATTGCGCATTACGGCCAATAACCCAGAACAAGAAGAAGCCGAAGAAATTGTTGATGTAAGCTACCAAGGTACTGAGATGGAAATTGGCTTTAACGTTAGCTACATCTTAGATGTCTTAAATGCGCTAAAAAGTGAAAACGTGCAACTTCTGTTAACCGACGCTGTTTCCAGTGTGCAGATTGAAGACGCTGATAGTAAAGCAGCGGTGTATGTTGTCATGCCAATGCGTTTGTAATCGGTATTTATGATCCTTTCGCGTTTATTGATCCGTGATTTTCGAAATATTGAAAACGCGGATCTCTCCCTTGCTAATGGGTTCAATTTTTTAATTGGCCCCAATGGGAGCGGTAAAACCAGTATACTGGAAGCCATATATACACTCGGTCATGGCCGTGCCTTTCGCAGCATTCAAGCGAACCGAGTTATTCGCCATGAGCAAGAACAATTTATTCTTCATGGTAAACTGAGCCATTTAGATGAACAGCGAAACGACCTTTCATTGGGTTTAAGCAAAAACCGCGATGGTGACAGTAAAGTCCGAATAGACGGCACTGATGGCCATAAAATTGCAGAACTAGCAAAATTATTGCCAATGCAACTGATTACCCCAGAAGGGTTTACCTTGCTAAATGGCGGCCCTAAATATCGACGTGCTTTTATTGATTGGGGTTGTTTTCACAATGACCCGCTATTTTTTTCAGTGTGGTCAGATTTAAAACGGTTATTAAAGCAACGCAATGCCGCTTTACGGCAAGTCACTCGTTATGAGCAAATTCGTCATTGGGACACACAACTGGCACCGCTTTCCGAGCAAATAAGCCAATGGCGCCATGACTATATTGCAGGTATTGCTGAAAATATTGAGCAAACTTGCCAACAATTTTTACCCGAATTTTCACTCTCGGTATCCTTCCAACGTGGTTGGGATAAAGAAATTGATTATTCAGAACAATTAGAGCGCCAATTTGAGCGTGATAGAGCACTAACCTATACCGCTTCAGGGCCACATAAAGCGGATTTGCGTATTCGAGCAAATGGAACCCCTGTTGAAGATATGCTTTCGCGGGGTCAATTGAAGCTGCTTATGTGTGCATTACGGTTAGCGCAGGGTGAGTTTTTCACCCGTCAGAGCGGGCAACAATGCCTGTATCTACTGGATGATTTTGCTTCTGAACTTGATGCCGGCCGTCGCCAATTACTGGCAACCCGTCTCAAAGCTACACAAGCACAAGTGTTTGTCAGTGCCATTACACCTGAGCAAGTTAATGATATGATAGATGCAAATAGCAAGATGTTTAGTGTAGAACATGGCAAAATAGAAGTTCAACCTCAGGAATAGAAAGAGCAGGAAACGTTGATGTCGAATACATATGACTCCTCAAGTATCAAGGTATTAAAAGGACTAGATGCGGTGCGTAAGCGCCCAGGCATGTATATCGGTGATACAGACGATGGAACAGGTCTTCATCACATGGTTTTCGAGGTTGTCGACAACGCTATCGACGAAGCCCTCGCAGGCTTTTGTGATGATATCGTGATCACTATCCATGCCGATAACTCTATCTCCGTACAGGATGATGGACGTGGTATCCCTACTGGTATCCACGAAGAAGAAGGCGTCTCTGCCGCAGAGGTTATCATGACCGTTCTGCACGCAGGGGGTAAATTTGATGACAACTCCTATAAAGTCTCCGGTGGTTTGCACGGTGTTGGGGTTTCCGTTGTTAACGCCTTATCTGAAAAATTAGAATTAGTTATCCGTCGCGATGGCAAAGTTCATGAGCAAATCTACAAACATGGTGAGCCTCAAGGGCCTCTGACTGTTGTCGGCGAAACCGACCAAACAGGAACCCGCGTTCGTTTTTGGCCAAGTATGGACACTTTTAAAGGTGTCACTGAATTTGAATATGACGTCTTAGCAAAACGCTTACGTGAGTTATCATTCTTAAACTCCGGTGTTTCTATCAAGCTCATTGATAAACGTGATGGCAAAGAAGACCATTTCCATTATGAAGGCGGCATTAAAGCCTTTGTTGAGTATTTAAGCCGTAACAAAACCCCTATCCACCCTTCTGTCTTTTATTTTTCAACTGAAAAAGACGGTATTGGCGTTGAAGTTTCAATGCAGTGGAATGATGGTTTCCAAGAAAACGTATACTGCTTCACCAATAACATTCCTCAGCGCGATGGGGGGACTCACCTCGCTGGTTTCCGTGCAGCAATGACGCGTACATTGAATAACTACATGGAAAAAGAAGGCTATCAGAAGAAAAGCAAAGTCAACGCAACCGGTGACGATGCACGTGAAGGCCTGATTGCGGTTATTTCAGTAAAAGTTCCAGATCCTAAATTCTCATCACAAACCAAAGAAAAATTGGTCTCTTCCGAAGTGAAAACAGCGGTTGAAACAATCATGAATGAGAAATTAGTTGAATATTTACTGGAAAACCCGAACGATGCAAAAATCGTTGTCGGTAAAATCATTGATGCAGCACGCGCACGCGAAGCAGCACGTAAAGCCCGTGAAATGACACGTCGTAAAGGCGCGTTAGACTTAGCTGGCTTACCGGGTAAATTGGCTGACTGCCAAGAACGCGACCCTGCGCTATCTGAACTGTACCTTGTGGAAGGGGACTCCGCGGGCGGCTCTGCAAAACAGGGCCGTAACCGTAAGAACCAAGCAATTTTGCCACTGAAAGGTAAAATTCTAAACGTAGAAAAAGCGCGTTTTGATAAAATGCTATCTTCACAAGAAGTGGCAACCCTGATCACCGCATTAGGCTGTGGTATTGGTCGTGATGAATATAACCCAGACAAACTGCGTTATCATAGCATCATTATCATGACGGATGCGGACGTCGATGGTTCGCACATTCGTACACTACTATTGACCTTCTTCTACCGCCAAATGCCTGAAATCGTTGAACGTGGTCATATCTTTATCGCTCAACCACCACTGTATAAAGTGAAACGTGGTAAACAAGAGCAATATATTAAAGATGACGATGCAATGGACGATTACCTGATTTCTATCGCTCTTGATGGCGCGGAACTGCATTTAAGTGCCGAAGCCCCAGCTATGAAAGGCGAAGAACTCGAAAAACTGGTTGTCGAATATAATGCTGCACACCGTATTATTCGTCGCCTCGAGCGCCTTTACCCTCAAGCTCTACTTAACAGCTTGGTTTATCAGTCAACCTTAACTGAAGATGACTTAAAAGCCAGCGAGAAAGTAGAAGAGTGGGCAAAAACACTGGTTAAACGCTTAGAAGATAACGAGCAATTCGGTAGCACTTACAGCTATACCGTTAACGAAAACCGTGAGCGTCAATTATTCGAGCCAACTATCCGTATTCGCACCCATGGTGTTGATACCGACTACAATCTCGATTTTGACTTTGTTCATGGCAGTGAGTACCGTCGCATTACTCATTTAGGTGACTTAATCAGTGGCTTAATTGAAGAAGGTGCTTACATCAAGCGTGGTGAGCGTCGTCAAGATATCGATAACTTTGAAGAAGCTTTGACTTGGTTAACGCGTGAGTCACGTCGCGGCCTATACGTACAGCGTTATAAAGGTCTTGGTGAAATGAACCCAGAACAACTTTGGGAAACCACCATGAACCCTGAGACGCGCCGTATGATGCGTGTAACAGTGAAAGATGCGATCGCAACCGACTTACTATTCACCACATTAATGGGTGATGCTGTTGAGCCACGTCGTGCATTTATCGAAGAAAATGCCCTAAAAGCAGCGAATATTGATATTTAATTATTCAGCTAACTGAATAATATTTAATAACCCCATACGAAAGTTTGGGGTTATTTTTTTATAATTATTTTTTTATAGTTATTATTTTACTTTCACCATTTAATCAAACCAGTAGTAAAAAAATAAAAAAATAAAACCCGTCAATAGAAAACCACATTATAAAAAATAAAACAATTTAAAATAAAGCTTATCACTTTAATTAATAACGATTTTTTATTTTTAAAACTGTCATAAAAAATAAATATATTATAAATAAACTCCGCCAAATGAAATTTTCACCAATAGCATCGGCGGGATTACAATGAGAAAAACCTTTATATCAGTATCAATAACTTTATTACCATTCATATTCACAAATACTCTAATAGCAAAAAATCATATTTTAGAATTAGAGAAAAACATTATCGATACAAGAAATACATGGCTTGAGGATATAAAACACAATGTTATTAATAATACCCCTAAAGAAGGCAGCGAAGTTGCTGAGCAAGATAGGCTTATTAGCAATGAATACATCAATATCACAGGTGAAAGAAAAAATTTAGCACACGCAGATAAATCCCAAAGCTCAGATTATTTATTTAACAGTTATCAAACGATACTGTTTGGCGAACAGGATATTAATATAAAAGACCATAAACAATATAAAGAAATCCGTTCGTTACATGATACAAGCACTCGTGCTTATGATGAAAAAAAACAACGTACTAGGTCGATTGATTTTATTCTAAAAGACCATTTTAAGCGTGGTCGTCCTTACCAAGTATTGGATGACGAAGGTCATTATATTGCAGGTTATTCACATATACAGGGCTCATCTTACCCTAGCGGCCATACGTGGAATGGTTTTAAGCAAGCAGCAGTATTGGCGATGATTTTCCCCGAAAAAGGCAGTGAAACGTTCAACCGAGCGATTGAATACGGTGAAAGCCGCGTGATTGTTGGCGCACACTTCGCTACCGATACCATCGCTTCTCGTGTAGGTAATTATTATTTATTATCACAGCTGCTATCCGATGAAAAAAACAGCAAATTCATTGTTGAGTCGGCTAAAAATATTCGTACAGATATTTCATCGTCATGTTCAAATAACAGTCAAAATTGTCTAACCGTATCTAACCCTATAACCAATGACCATATTGGTTACTATGGAAAAAAAGAAACGCAAAAGATATCTATGATCGAGCCTAAAAATATACCTAAAACGGCGAGTTATTTACTTCGATTACGCTTCCCATACTTGAATAAAACACAGTGGAACAATATTTTAGCTAGCACTGCGTATCCAAGCCAATCAATTGCGGGTTGGAATATCAAAGAAAATGATCCAAATAGCTATTGGGGGTTAATTAACTTACCTGCGGCTCATCATGGCCCCTCCTATTTATATGAAAACTTTATCGTCAATCAAGACGTTAATGACTTTGATATTGCTAATTTCGGTAAGCTAGATGAATGGAAAAATAATATTCAAGGTACGGGAAAGTTAACGAAACAAGGCCAAGGGACATTAGTATTATCTGGCAACAATACCTTCGCAGGCTTTACAGTAAACCAAGGCCATTTAGTCTTAACGGGTGAGAATAAATACTCGCAAAAATCCCATATAAATGGCGGAACGGTTACCCTTAAAAAACACTTAGATTCCGCAGTTGATGTCCAGAAAGGAACGTTAGTCTTAGATGACGGAAAAATCGGTGCTTCGGTGAATATTAACCACCACGGTTTACTGACGGGCAATGGGAGCATTCGACAATTAACCGCTAACCAAGGTGCAGTTGTTGCACCCGGTCACTCAATTGGCACAATTAACATCATTGATTCCGTAACTTTTGCACCCAACAGCCATTATTTGGTTGAAATCAATTCAGCAGGTAAAAATGATAAAGTCATCAGCCAAGGCTCAGCTTTATTAAAAGGTGGTACCGTCAGTGTCACGCTTGAAAATCAAAATAACCCGCTTTCTAAGCAAGATATCAACCAGTTATTTGATACACAATATACGATATTAAGCGCTCAAAAGGGGATTGATGGCCAATTTGATGCTGTTGTGCCTAATTACCAGTTTATTGGAACGACACTAAATTACACCCCCAAAGAGGTTACACTTAAGGTAGGGCGCAATAACACTGCATTTTCCAGTGCCGCTGCAACGCAAAACCAAACCGCTGTGGCTAACGCCATTGAAACGCTTCCTACGCACCATACTCTCTATAACCAAACGTTAAAAAGCCAAACAAAACAACAAGCTCAAGCGATATTTCGCAATGTCACCGGGCAAATATACGCTGACCTATTATCCAATCAAATAAATAATAGCCGTCAGATTAAAGAAACAGTACTTGAACAAGCTCGCTTGTCTGGATCATGGAGTAGCGAAAGCAAAGGCAATGTATGGGTCAAAATGCTCTATGATTGGGATAAAACGACTGGTGATAACAATGCCACTGGGTATAAGTCATCAAATTATGGTCTATTGCTTGGGGCAAATCGACGTTTTATCAATGAAAAAATGACATTGGGTATCGCGGCTGGGTTTAGTCAAAGCACCTTATCTAGCGACCTAGACCACGGTAACAGTAACAACTACCATGCCGCCATTTATGGTAGCGCTTTATGGCAACCTATCGCGGTTCGTGCTGGGCTCGGTCACACTTCACATCTTATTCATACCGAACGCTCAATCAGTGATGGCACAAGTCACTCAGCGAGCTATTATACCAACACACATCAAGCTTTTATGGAGCTGGCCTATCCAATTAACTCAAATGGGATAAATATTGAGCCATTCACCAATCTCACTTATATCAGCGCAATGAATCATGCTATTAATGAAAACATCAACAACACATCACTACAGGCACGTAAACAGCGCATCAGTACAACGTTATCTACCCTTGGGCTACGCCTTGATAACCAATGGAAATTGAGTAAAACATCAAATATCGGTTTACACGGTGAGCTTAATTATCAATACCAATATGGGAATTTAAATAGAGGGATAAAATTGAATTTTACTGATACCGCGAGCTCATTTACAACACATAGTGTTCCTGCATCACGCCATGGTGTCGCATTAAAAATCGGTACTGATATCAATATAAAAGAAAATACTAAGCTATCAATTAATTATAATAAATTTTTATCAAAAAATTATAGCGATAACAATATTGATGCCAAAATTGCGGTAAGTTTCTAACTCAATATTTTACCTCCCCCTCACGAGTTGTGAGGGGCTAGTCATGACTAAACATCACGATATTTTACAGTTTTTTACGCCACTATTTTGATTATCTTACCTTTTTTTATGTTATAAACGAATAACACCCTAAGTTAACCAGATGTTAACTTATTATTTTTTAATGACTTCTATAACCTCTGATTAAGGTCAAAAATACGTAAAATAACACTATGATACGCCAACTTATTATTTCAATTTATGCATTATTGGTATCTATCATCCCTGTATTTTTTAGTGGAGATATCAGCATTATTGCAGACATTGCCATCATAATTTCAGGGGTGCTTATCATACTGTTATGTGCCGGTATTTATCGGTTTTTACTTGGCAAAATTTTTACTGTTTTTGTGTCACTTCTGTGGGCTCTCAATTTATCTGTTTCATTCTTCTTTTATCAAAAACACGATATCCGCTTTTCTTCTTCGATTGCAGAAACTTTTATCAATACCAATAGCAGTGAAACAGTTGGAATGCTTTCCTATAACATTGGTTATGTTATTTTTTATTTACTTGTTTTTTCAGCTTATTTAGCCTGTATCCATCAATGCGCAAAATATATGAAGCGTCGTATTACAGCGATAAGTATGGCACTAATTTGTGGTTACCTATTAGCCATTCCAGCCTATTACGCATCATTACTTAGCAAACCCGATAGCGCTTTATTGATCACGGAAAAATACTTCTTAAGCACCCCTTTCTATAATGCTGCAGCTTTAGTCAAAAATTTATATGAAAACCGAGGGATAAAAAAAATATCATCACAAGAAGTGGCTTTTAACTACCAGAAAAATGCGTCTGAAACTGAAATCTATGTTCTTGTCATTGGTGAATCATTGCGCCGTGACCATATGGGTTTTTACGGCTATCAATATGAAACAACACCCAATTTAAATCAGCGAAAATCACAAATATTGGCGTTTCAACAAGCCTATTCCCCTGCACCGGTGACTATCTTGTCAGTCCCTATTTCACTGTCTAATATTCGCTTTGAGCAAATGCAGGATAAATCACACTATTCGGACAATATCATTTCATTAGCCAATCATGCAGGCTTTAAAACCTATTGGGTCAGCAACCAGGGAAAAACTAATAAACGTACCAGTATTATTTCTGCTATTGCTTCTATGTCACAAAAGAAAGCTTGGAACGAATTTGTCGGCTACGATGAAGAGCTGCAAGATGACTTCAATAATGCTATCAATGACCCCACTGATAAGAAAAAACTCATTGTGTTACATACTTATGGCAGCCATGAACCTGCCTGTAACCGCTTCCCTGAAACTGAACTAAAAACATTCAGTGGCCAAGAAGATGACGATTGCTACGACAGTTCGGTAGCATATACCGATAAATTTATCGAAAACCTAATACAACAACTCGAAGGGAAACCTGCGACTTTGATGTACTATTCAGACCATGCGTTGCAACGCTTAGACAGCGATAACAATATTCACTACCACCATGGCGTTAACAACCCAAGAAAAGAAGCCTATGAAATTCCTTTGCTGATTTGGTACAGCGAAAGTGCCAGTAAACCAAACATCAAACCAGTAAACTTGCAGTCACCTTATTCTACAGCGAATAATTATTGGCTAATCAGTGATTGGCTTAATATACAACAAGGTTCGCAACAAGCTTGCTTATCACCTTTACGTGAATGTTATCAACCCAATAAGAATATTCAGGTCATTGATGGCAATCGAAATATTTTATCCATTAGCCAATTACCTTCTGAGACGATAGATCCACAATAAAACTCGATATTTTGGCAATATTTGCTCATAGTTAACAAATATGAATCCAATTTACTTATCGAGTCGAGGTTTTAATGTTCGATTTAGTTTTTTTACGTGAATTACTGGTCTCGAGTGTTCACGTACTTCAATTACTTTTAGAAGCAATTTCAGTTATCTGCGTAGTGATTGGGTTAATCAAGACCCTGATCGTGTGGATGAAAACCCAAAAATCACGTACCGCTCGCTATTGTTTTGGTGATTGGCTAGCCACTGCGTTAGAGTTCCAATTAGCCGCTGATATCTTAGCAACAACCGTTGACCCAGATTTAGATAGCCTCATTAAACTCGGTATTATTGCCGTGATCCGAACATTCTTGAACTACTTCTTGGCAAAAGAGTTAGAACACCAGCCGCCGCAGAATGAACCGGCTCGTCACTAATTTAGGTACAAAAAAACCTGCATATTAAATTATGCAGGTTTATCGAATACGACTTATCGCTGCGCCGCGCTTATAATAAAATCCGTAACATACGACGAAGAGGCTCAGCAGCTCCCCACAGTAATTGGTCACCAACCGTAAAGGCAGATAAGTATTCAGGGCCCATATTCAGTTTACGCAAGCGGCCAACAGGGGTGCTAAGCGTGCCAGTGACTGCCGCTGGAGTTAACTCACGCATAGTGATTTCGCGGTCATTAGGAACCACTTTCACCCAATCATTATGTGAGGCAAGCAATTGCTCAACTTCACTCAACGGAACATCTTTTTTCAGCTTCAATGTGAAAGCTTGGCTATGACAGCGCAGCGCACCCACACGAACACATAACCCATCAACTGGAATAATATTATTGCCCGTTTCTAAAATTTTATTGGTTTCTGCTTGGCCCTTCCACTCTTCGCGGCTTTGGCCATTTTCTAACGCTTTATCAATCCATGGGATCAGGCTACCCGCTAATGGTACGCCGAACGCATCCGTTGGCATTGTGCCACTGCGAGTGAAATCTGTGACTTTTTTCTCTATATCTAAAATAGCGGAGGCCGGGTCTTGGAGTTCTTTAGCCACTTGCGTGTGCAAAGACCCCATTTGTGCCAGAAGCTCACGCATATTACGCGCTCCCGCTCCTGATGCCGCTTGGTAAGTTGCCACAGATGCCCATTCCACTAAATTATTAGTGAACAACCCACCTAAAGACATCAACATTAAACTAACCGTACAATTCCCACCGACAAAGGTCTTAATGCCTTTATTTAAGCCGTCTTGGATATGTTGGTTATTTACGGGATCAAGAATAATAATCGCATCATCTTTCATACGTAATGAAGACGCAGCATCAATCCAGTAACCATTCCAGCCAGACTCACGAAGTTTAGGATAAACTTCATTCGTGTAGTCGCCGCCTTGGCAGCTAATAATAATATCCAATGCTTTTAGTGCATCGATATCAAAAGCATCTTGTAAAACGCTACGATGGCCACCATAAACCGGCGCTTCCGCACCCTGTTGTGACGTGGTAAAAAATACAGGACGGATCGCATCAAAATCACGTTCTTCGACCATTCTCTGCATCAATACTGAGCCGACCATTCCACGCCAGCCAACAAACCCTACATTTTTCATTTTCACTCACCCTGTTCGTTTAAATTTTTACCAAGAAATTTCTAGTTTCGACCCCACAAAGTAAATACCGTCATTGTTATCATTCATTCAGTATTCACAAAAATTGAAACTAGAAATTTTTCGGATGTATTAAACCTGACAAAATATGCATCCATGTGCAAGTGAATTTCATCACTAATAATAAGAAGATTAGTAATCATGCTAATAATCGAGGGGATCAGTGGACAAAAAAACAAATAAAAAAAGCCACGGCAGAGAGCAATAATCTGCAATGGCTAAGCAAATAAAATATAAAGCGATACAGGAAATTTTATAATTATGTTTAAATTCAATAATTAGCGTTTTTTCTTACAGCCTTGCACTGCTTTAAAACGCGGGTTTGTTTTGCATATCACATACACCCGGCCACGACGGCGAACAATTTGGCAATCTGGATGACGGTTTTTTGCCGTTTTTAATGAACTCAGTACTTTCATCTTCATTTACCCTCTGACTGTAAAAAACGACCAAAACGCTTCTGGAACTGTGCCGTTTTGCCTTCCTGAGAAATCATTTTCTGTTTACCGGTATAAAACGGATGTGACTGAGAAGAGACATCAAGCGTGACATACGGAAATATTTCACCCTCATACTCGATTGTTTTTTCAGTTTTTATTGTTGAGCCTACTTTGAAATAGGCATCTGCACTTGTGTCATGAAAAACCACGGTACGGTATTGTGGATGGATCCCCTGTTTCATAATAACCACCTAAATGTAATGTTATAATATAACAATACATTTTTTTAAAAAACGATGCAATAACTTTGTCGATAATAATAATTAGTAAACAAGCGATTGTTTTATATGCATTAATTTATTAATTATTAGTCATATCATTATAGATAAATAATCTTTATTTGATACTGTGTTTGTCTGTTGATTGGTAGTTTTATCGAGAAGTATCCCAATCAATAAGGACTCCTATGACATTAATATCCAATACAACTCTGTATGCAACTACACACAGACCTAATTCAACAGTACCCAATACCAATCTAGCCTCGGAAAAAATAGTATCGACTAGAAATGTTCCGCTACAGAATAGTATCGGTGGCAGCATATCTGTACAACTTTATAGCGACAGAGCTAAAAGTATGCCTTCGACGGACACCCCCGTCGATGATGATGTAGATGGGTCACTTTGGGGCAAACATACAGAAAAAAGAATTCCTGGAAATCAATTCCAATTAGCTACTGCGTATTCAAATAAATTTAATATAGGGAAAAAAGAACCGATAACCTATTTTGATAGTGTCACAGTTATTGGTGACAGCTTATCTGACTCTGAAGGAAGGATGCATAAAAAGTCGTGTGGATTACTCACTAATGCTAACCAATACTATAATGGACGGTTCACTAATGGTTTCACATGGCCTGAGTTTCTCACCATGCCTAATACGATGCAAAGCCATTCCAGTAAAGGTAAAGTTACACTCACGAATAAGTCGGAAGGTGGCTCAACTTGTGCACCTTATTTTAAATCCACACTTCACCCTCAATTTGCCATACTTTCAAATATCGAAAAACAAGCAAAACACCTTAAGTTTGATGACAAAAGTTTAGGTATTATTTTTATTGGTGCCAATGACTATATGACCTATTCGAAAGAAAATGTCGATGTTGTTATCTCTAGTCAAGAAAAAACAATCAAAAAAATGATCAAAAATGGTGCGAAAAATATTCTAGTGATGGGGCTTCCTGATCTATCCCAAACCCCTGCAATAAAAACCAGTTCACCGAAAAAACAACAAAAAATACAAAATCTCAGCATCGAACATAACAACAAGCTTCAGACTATAATTAACCTATTGAAATTAAACAAAATATCAACATTAATTACTTTAATGTTAATAACGTAATGAAAAATATAACGAATGTAGTTGGCGACATAAATAAAAACTCACCGGGAGCATATAATATAGAAGACGCTTTTACTGATGGTTATATTCGCCAAGACAATACCGCACCATTAGAAATCGACCCTCATTATGTTTTTATCGATGATGTTCATCCTACTCAGGAAGTCCATCAAATTATTGCGATGGAATTGCATAATTTTATCTTAAAAAAGTACAACCCACTAAACAACCAAAAATAACGCTTTATTTATCAATCAAGGTTAGCTGGTATCTGCTAACTTTGATTGATAAAGCGAGATAAACACGTAATTTTCTCACTTTGTTTTATCAGGCGAAAATCAATAACCTATTTGGCTTTTTCCCAAACATTGTCTGTTTGTCAGCACCCTGAAGCTAACCTCATGTGAATATAAAAATAAATATTAAATCAATAATTCTTTCATCAAATAACTTTTGTATAATCAGGTTAATTAGCACTTTCATTTATTATTTATCATATAGATACATGATACATAAATAACTAAAGGACGATGAAAATGTATTACGGCTTTGACATGGGCGGGACAAAAATTGAACTTGCCGTCTTTGATAACGAATTAAATCAGGTCTGGCAAAAGCGTGTTCCTACACCCAAAGATGACTACCAAACGCTCTTAAATACATTTCTTGAGCTCACACGAGAAGCAGATGAAAAATTTAACTGCCAAGGAAAAGTGGGTGTTGGCGTTCCGGGTATCGTAAACCACGCTGAAGGAACCGTATTTACAACCAATGTCCCTACTGCACAATACAAACCTTTAATTCATGATCTTGCTAATATATTACAGCGCCCAGTAAAAGTAGAAAATGATGCAAATTGCTTTGCATTATCAGAAGCTTGGGACCCTGATTTCAAACGCTACCCTACCGTTCTTGGCTTAATTTTAGGGACTGGTGTGGGTGGTGGGTTCATTATAAATGGTAAAGTTTTATCCGGTAAAAATGGAATTGCAGGGGAAATAGGCCACATGAACCTCAGCGTTCGTGGAGCCAAGCTATTAGGGGAAAAAGTTCCTGAAATAACTTGTGGCTGTGGCCAAACAGCTTGCTTTGAAACCTATCTATCCGGCCCGGGCTTTGAGCGTATTTATTCTTCATTCAACAATGAAAAACGTTCGGCTATCGAAATTATTGAGCTATATAAACAAGGTGATATTCAAGCAAAAGAGCATGTTAACCGCTATATGTCATTACTTGCGATGTTTATGGGGCAAATTGTCACTGTTTTTGACCCCGACTTAGTGGTTATTGGTGGAGGGTTATCACAGTTTGAAGAGATCTATAAACAACTACCAGAAGTACTTCCACAATACCTATATGGTATAGCAACATTACCTGCAATCGAAAAAGCACGTTATGGTGACTCTGGAGGCGCACGAGGTGCGGCATTCCTGAACTTGATAGACTAATCTTACTTTTTTGCGCTTCATAATAGTTTTCATCCATGAAGCGCGAATTTATCACTTTAATCTTATTAATCCCCCCCATTTTGTACTTTAAACACGCTTATTATAGTTGAGAATGATTATCATCAACTTGATTATTAATGGTAAAATCCTATCTCATTAATGTCTTACTATTATCGATAAGACTTTAGGAATAACTTCACCAAATAAAGCTGGATAAACAACCAGTACTATAAGAGACTTCAAAAAATTAAAAGTGCTTATAGACTAGTCTGATACTGCTATTAATTAAAAAATATATTATTAAGCTAAATAATTTTATGGTGATAAATTAAACAAACGTTCCTTTTCACGTAAGCTCAATAATGCATTAATAATAAAGAGAAAACCCTATGAGTTTGTTTTTCCATAACAGTTTGATGTTCCCGACAATTATCTTTAGTGGTTTGCTAATCATTGTTCTATTTTATTGGTTATGTGCCGCTTTTGGCTTATTGGATATCGACGTATTTAATCTTGATACCGAATTTGATGCTGGCATTGATGCAACAGGTTTCGCGGGTTGGCTAACCAAGCTTGGCTTAGCAGGGATCCCTGTCACCATTATTGTCACGTTATTTACTCTTTTTGGTTGGATAATCAGTTATTTCAGCGTACATATCTTTATTCGCTTCATTGATACTGATTTATTACGTTATCTCGTCAGCTTCGCCGTTTTTGCGATCACCCTATTTATCTCTCTTCATTTAACCGCTTTGTGCTTAAAACCTGTGCGCAAAAAATTGGTGAGCCTTAATAAACCCAAAACAGTACAACAACTTATCGGTAAATACGCCACAGTACGTTCAGGAACGGTGAGTGAACAAAATGGCGAAGCGCTATTAGAAGATGGCGGAGCCGGGTTAATTTTACAAATACGCGCCCCATCCTCCGAACAGTTAAAACGCGGTGATCGTGTTGTTATTATTAGCTATGACGCAGCATCGCACAGTTACCAAGTTGTCAGTGAAAATGAGTTTCGCCACGGATAACTTCGCTTTTTAAAATAAATATCTTGCTTGCATAATCGAAATGACGTCATCGTCAGAACCAATGGAGAATTAATATGGACTTGGCTGCACTAATGCCCTTTTTAACAATTATCGGGGGGATCATCCTAGTTATTTTAGGGTTCTTTGGGTTATTCAAAGCCTTCTATATCAAAGTTCCACAAGGTACTGCTTTGATTGTCAATGACATGTCATCACAGCCTAAAGTGCATTTTACAGGGGCATTAGTTTACCCTGTCATCTACAAAAAAGAATTCATGCGTATCTCTTTGCTAACACTTGAAGTTGATCGCCGCGGTAAAGATGGCTTGATTTGTCATGATAACTTACGTGCTGATATCACTGTTGCTTTCTATTTGCGAGTGAATGAAACGACAGAAGATGTGCTGAAAGTTGCAAAAGCTATCGGTGTTGACCGTGCATCAGACCATCAAGCGGTCAGTACATTATTCAGTGCAAAATTCTCTGAAGCCTTAAAAACAGTCGGTAAGCAACTGGATTTAGCCACTTTATTTGAAAACCGACAAGACTTCCGTGATCGCATTGTTGATGTGATAGGAAAAGACCTTAACGGCTATGCACTTGAAGATGTGGCGATTGATTACCTAGAACAAACACCAAAATCAGCCTTAGACCCAAACAATATCTTTGACTCCGAAGGTATTCGTAAAATTACTGAAATCACCGCGATCCACAATATTGAGACCAACCAAAAAGAGCGTGATCAAGAGCTCGCAATTCAAAAGAAAAACGTTGAAACCCGCGAAGCAAGTTTAGCCTTAGAGCGCCAACAAGCCGATGCCGAAGCTCGCCAAAAACGTGAAATTGATAATATTCGTGCACGTGAACAAGCTGAAACCTTACGTGTTCAAGAAGAAGAGCGCCTTAAAGCAGAGCAAGCGCGTATTCAAACCCAGCAAGAAATTGAAATCCGTGAAGAAAACCGCATGCGCGAAGTTGAAGTTGCTCAACAAAACCGTACTCGTGCAGTCGCCATCGAAGAAGAACGCGTGAGCCGCGCACGTGAGCTCGAAATTGTTGCCCGTGAAAGAGAAGTTGAATTACAACGTATAGAAAAAGAAAAAGCACTCGAAGAAGAACGCAAAAATATCTCCAATGTTATACGTGAGCGTGTAGCCGTTGAAAAAACCGTGGCACAAGAAGAAGAACGCATCAAAGAAGTTCGTGAAGTCTCTGAAGCTGAACGCATGCGCCAAGTCACCGTGATTAACGCACAGGCAGAAGCAGAAGAGTCGCTAGTTCGCCAAGTGAAAAAAGCCGAAGCTGATGAAGCCAGTGCTAAACACCGTGCAGAAGAAATAAGCACCATGGCACAAGCAGAACTCGAAGCATCGGCAAAGCAAGCTGAAGCCAAAAAGCGCTTAGCTGAAGGGGTTGAAGCCGAACACGCGGCATTAGGTTTAGCAGAAGCTCGAGTTCGCCAAGCAACTGCAGAGGCAGAAGAAAAAGAAGGTCTTGTTCTTGCCAATATTACGGCTGAGAAACTGTTAGCAGAAGCACGTGGGCTAAAAGAAAAAGGCTTAACGGAAGCTCAGGTTATGGAAGCTAAAGCTAAAGCAGAGCAACAACAAGGGTTTGCTGAAGCAAAAATCCTTGAAGAGAAATTAGCAGCCCAAGCTCGTGGTGAAGAACAACAAGCAAATGCTAAAGAAAAACTAGGCTTAGCTGACGCGAAAGTACTGGAAGAAAAACTGGCAGCACAAGCTCGAGGTGAAGGACAATTAGGTTCAGCGCAAGCAGAAGTTATCCGCCAACGCTTGAAAGCTGAAGCCGATGGTTTAACCGACAAATTTAAATCAATGGATCACCTCAGCGATACTGCACGTTCACATGAAGAGTTTCGTATGCGCCTTGAGAAAGAGTTCGAACAATCCATGGCCTCTATCGACGCAAATAAAGAAATTGCCCGCGAGCAAGCTGATGTATTGGCTGCAGCTCTTAGCAAAACCAATATTGAAATTGTGGGCGGCGACGGCAGCTTCTTCAACACCTTCTCTAAAGCACTAAGCCTCGGTAAAGCGGTTGATGGCTTTATGGATAAAAGCAGTTTCGCAAAAGAAAATGTCGAGAAGCTCATAAATCGTAGCAAAGAAGACAAAAAAATTGATATTGCCGCATTATTGAAAAACCCAGAAGTTCAAGACCTTATCAACGGTTTTATGGCAGCTAAAGGGGCTAACCAGCCAGCAAAAACAGTCATGTCAAAACCGATTCCACCGACGGATGACCAGCTGTAAACCTTTAGCACATTGGGGTAGTGAACCTACCCCCTATTGTTCTTCATTATTTGTTTTCCATTTTTATTGTCTTAGTTAAGGGAATTCGCTGCGCAATGTCAGATATTCAGGATACGGATCGCGAACAAGAAATACTCGATAGCGCTGTTGCAGAAGGCGGTGCTTATGAAATATTACGCAAACGCCTGACCGACCAAGGGCAACAGCTGCATCAAAAAGCCGCACAACTCAATGAAATGCGGTTGGATGAATTTGGTCAAAGCCAAATGGATATTATTGGTCGTATTCGCATTCGTACTGAAAATAATTGCCAAGCAAGGGACATTGTCCGCGTCGGTGAATGGCTCTTATTCGGTTATAACGTATTCCTCGGCCTAAAAAAAGAAACGCACCTCGAAGATGTATTTTCACTATATCGGTTAATTGAAAACGACAATGAGTTTGATGTTGAAGCAGTCCCTTATGAAGATACCTTCTTGAGTGATAATCGCTTTGTTCAAGATTTTACTGAACTCTATACCTATTATAAGAACACACAGTTACTGCAACTTGTTGAACGGGACGGCAAACTTCTTGCTAGTTTTCAAATTGGCGATCGCATCACGGACGTGCGAGTTTTTCGCTGGTCAATCTCCAGCGACAAACGCAAAATTGAGTATATTGATAATCGGGGTGAACGCGATATCGCCCTCCCACCAGCCTATGATTTTGAATGGCAAAAAACCACACGGGAAGACACGGTTAACGGCCGATACCCTCACATCAATATTCTTGACACTGTATTCATAGAAACTATTGGCGGTGATTTAACCATCAAGTGTGAAAATAACACTGAAGATGGTTTGGGGATTTACCAAGAAGCTGTTCTTGATAAAAACCAATCTTTAGATGACGCACAAATTGAATATGCACAAACTGGCAGTTTAATTATCTTAAAAGTTTTACCCTATCGAGAAGAAACTTGGCGTTACTTGGTTTACAACACGCTGTCTCAATCTGTACAACGCATTGATGCCATTGGGCAAGCATGTGTCCAGCTACCAGAAGACCACGGTATTATTTTCCCTGGCGGCTACTACTTACAAAATGGTGACTATAAAACGTTTGAGCAGTCTATGGATGGAATGCGTTTTCGCCGTTTGCGTCGTTCTCCAAATGGAGAAGATGTCCTATATGTTTTCTATTCACCAAATCAAGGTCGTATTGCTCTATTCAATTACAATTTAATTGAACGAACACTTTCAGTTCCGCTTATTGGCCATGGCTATGCCATGCTTGAAGACGGAAAAATGGTGTTATTTGAAGGTGAAGGCGAAGAAGCGACTCGCGTTCATCCTATGCAAGTTTGGCAGACCCCATTTTACTCAGAAGAATTTGCCGACCAACAGCCGACTCGTAGCGGTTTTTTAGGGCGTATCGGCAATGCAGATTTAGTTCGAGGTATTTCTGAAATATTACATGTTTCCAAAGAAATAGAAGGCAGCCAAATTTCTATCGCTCGCTACGAACAGCTCAGCCAACAAGCAAAAAATTTACTGGATATTTATTACTGGTTTGGTGATGAACAATGCCTTGGTATTGGCAAATTGCTCAAAGAAATCACCCAAACAAGTGAACTTGTCCTTGATGAATATGAGAAGGTCGAAAGCATACGGCAGCAATCAGCTAAATCAATGAATGAAGCCATCAGCCGCCAAAAATCACTACTTTCACTAACGTTGCCTGAAAGTTGGGCTGATATTCAACAATTTGTTGATGGCTTAAATGCCCTGAGTGCTCAACGCGGGCACTTGATTTCACTGCGCGAATTTCGCTATATGGATTTAGAAAAGCTTAGCGAAATGGAAAGTGAAATAGAGAAAAATCAACAATATGTATCGCAAGAAACCGCTGTTTTCCTGGCTAGCGATAAAGCATTACAGCCCTTTAAAACACAATTAACTGTTTTCGAAGAACAAATAGAAAAAGCCCAAAACAGTGCTCAGTTAGACATTCCCATGAAGGATATGGAAAAAATGTCTACTGATTTAGATATGCTATCAAACTTAATGGCTTCACTGAGTTTCAACGATGTCACACAACAAACCCACATTATTGATGCTATTTCGCAAATCTATGCTCAGCTAAACCAATCTAGAGCTCGTTTACAACAAAAACGAAAATCACAAAGCAGTGTGGAAACCGTCGCTCAATTTGGCGCACAATTCCGGCTGTTCAGCCAAGGCATTACCAATGCCCTGTCTCTTGCCACTGATCCTGAACGTTGCGATGATCAGTTATCAAGATTGCTTGTTCAGTTAGAAGAACTCGAAAGCCAATTTAGCAATCATGATGAATTTCTTGATGATATCTTGGCTAAGCGGGAAGAATTACTCGAAACCTTTGAATCACATAAACAAGTTCTTATTGATGACCGCCAACGCCGCGCCCAAAATTTAGTTACTGCAGCAGATCGCCTACTAGACAGCCTGCAACGACGAACAACTCGTTTACAGTCTCAAGATGAGCTCAATGCCTTCTTTGCCTCAGACCCTCTCGCGCTTAAAACACGTGAAATAATTGAGAAATTAAGGGAAATTAACGATAACGTTAAAGCTGATGATATTGATGCACGTTTGAAATCCTCTCGGGACCAAGCCATTCGAGTTTTGCGTGATAAAACAGATATTTTTGAAGATGGTGGGAATGTCATTAAGCTCGGTCGTCACCGGTTCAGCGTAAACACTCAAGAGCTTGATCTCACTATTTTACCAAAAAATGAACAACTATGGGTTTATCTCACTGGAACAGATTTCCAAGAACCCATAGAAAATGAACAACTATCACAACTCAAACCTTATTGGAGTGCCTCATTAGAGTCCGAATCTAATACGGTTTACCGCGCAGAATACCTTGCTTATTCAATTATCTATGCCGCAACAAAACGCCAAGAAGGGCTAGATTTTGATATCCTAAAAAATGCATTAACATCAACGGAAAAACTTGAAAAAATTGTCCGTGATTTTGCGAGCCCACGCTATAAAGAAGGCTATGAAAAAGGCATTCATGACCACGATGCTGTTGCTTTACTGAAAAAACTACTGCCAATCGGTGAAAGTGCAGATTTATTACGGTATAGCCCGACAGCCCGTGCTATCGCAGCTATTTATTGGGAGCAAGTACAAAACGACGATTTCCCCGCTTTATGGCCTGAACGTGCAAGAACAGCCATGAATATTCACCAATTATTCCATAATGACAATGCACTTCTTGACCTACAAGCCGAAATCGAAGCTGGGATTAGCTTATTTTTACAAAATAACCCCATTCAATGCCAAGCTTATGAGCAAACCCAAGCCGCTGAATACCTTAGTTTTGTATTAGCAAGAACTCCGATAGAGCTCGTCTATAGCAAGTACGCAAGGGAGTTAGTTTTAGCGCTCCAGAGCCGCTTAGAAGAAACCCATATGTGGGGTGATTTTAATCGCTCACAACAAAATTTAGGGGCTCGCTACGCCCAGCGCTGGTCATTAGTTCAAAACTGGCTACAAGGGCTGTGCTCAATCCCTGAATTTGCTCACCTTGTTCCATACATACCGGGTGCTATTGCCATTATTATCTTAGATAAAGTAGCTTCCGCTCGCTTTAGTGAAGCAGACCTTTACTTTAAGGTTAGCGGGTTGCTCGGTGAACACCCGACCATTGAAAACCAAACTCTAGCACTGAGTTTAGATAACTACTTCAGTCGTATGCGTGGTCAAAGGAAGCGATTCATTCCCGAATTCCGCCAGTATCAAACTCTGCGCCAACAAATTGTGACTGAAGAACGTAGCCGTTTAAAACTGCATGAATACAAAGCAAAGCCACTAAGCTCTTTTGTACGTAACAAACTGATAAACGACGTCTATTTGCCTATCATTGGCGATAACATGGCAAAACAAATTGGGGCTTTAGGGGAAGGTAAACGCACTGACCTCATGGGGCTGCTATTAATGATTTCACCGCCCGGGTACGGTAAAACCACTTTAATGGAATATGCCGCTGACCGTTTAGGGCTAATTTTTATGAAGGTCAATGGGCCTGCTCTTGGCCATGATGTACTTTCTCTTGATCCTGAACAAGCGCCTAACGCAACGGCAAGACAAGAGCTAGAAAAGCTCAATCTAGCTTTAGAAATGGGTAATAATGTGATGCTATACGTTGATGATATTCAGCACACACACCCTGAGTTTTTGCAAAAATTTATCTCTTTATGTGATGGAACACGACGCATTGAAGGGGTTTGGAAAGGCAAAACCAAAACGTATGACATGCGGGGTAAAAAATTCTGTGTCGTTATGGCAGGTAACCCTTATACCGAGTCTGGAGAAGTTTTCCGGATCCCTGACATGCTTGCAAACCGCGCTGATATTTATAACCTTGGTGAGGTGCTAGGGGGTATGGATGAAGCATTTGCTTTGAGCTATATCGAAAACAGCCTGACATCAAACCCTGTATTAGCCCCTCTTGCATTACGAGATCTGAACGACCTGTACTTATTTGTCGATAAAGCGATGGGCAAATCTGTCTCTACCAATACCTTAAGTTACCCATACTCTGATGCAGAAATTAATGAAATCACCTCGGTAATCAGCAAGTTAATTAAGTTACGGGATGTTGTATTGAAAGTGAATCAACACTATATCGCTAGCGCAGCGCAATCCGATAAGTACCGGACAGAGCCTGCATTTCGCTTGCAAGGTAGTTACCGTAATATGAATAAACTCAGCGAAAAAGTCTCTTCAGTGATGAATAATAATGAACTTGAAAGATTACTCGATGACCACTACTTGGGTGAAGCACAGCTGCTCACAACGGGTGCAGAAGAAAACCTACTCAAACTCGCTGAACTGCGTGGTACATTAACAGAAAAAGATTCTGCACGTTGGCAACAAATCAAGAAAGACTTTATGCGTAACAAATCGTTAGGTGGAGATAATGCAGATATTGGTGATCGGGTTGTTGGCCAGCTAGCGTCACTCGTTGAAAGTGTTCAAGCACTTGGCAACCACTAATGAGCTATTTATCAGGGTATCCTCGCGTTAAGTTATTAACCTCAATTGTTGCAATTTTTATTATTGTTCAATCGGTTAATAGCTTAACCGCTGGCGGTTTAACCCAATTTGGGCTAGTTCCACGTACAGAATGGGGCTTGCTCGGTATCTTCTTCGCTCCATTTATTCATGGAAGCTGGGAGCATCTACTCAGCAATTTGCCTCCATTTATCATCTTAAGCGCATTATTGCTTCATCGCACCATCAAAGCTTACATATTGGCATCACTGTTTATCATTATTGCTGGTGGGTTAGCAGTTTGGCTCATTGGTAGGAATGCAGTTCACATCGGCGCAAGCGGGTGGGTTTTTGGTTTATGGGGGTTGCTAATTGCTCAAGGCTTCTTCCGGCGAAAATGGGGTGATATCGCTATCGCATTATTAGTGCTGTTCTATTTTGGCACAATGGCTAGCGGCTTATTACCTACTCACTTATACATCTCAACTGAATCACATATAGCGGGGGCTATTGCAGGGGCTATCTATGCATGGCTGAGTCATCGTTACCATCAAAAAACCAATAATCGCTCACCTTAAATTAGCACCATCACAATTATGACTCACTTTTTATGCTTTATTTAAATTTATGTATCTTTTTATGTGATCGTGGTTCACATATTAACAATTAACTATAAATTAACCATTTATTAACATTGCAATAATGATAGTCTCGAAAAATAATAACAACATGGGACTCAATAAATGAAAAAACACCTCATCTCAATCGCTATTGTTCTAAGTTTAAGCTCCTTATCACTGTCATCATTTTCTCAATCAACTCAAATTAAAATTGAACGAGATAATTATGGGGTCCCTCATATTTATGCCAATGATACTTATAGCCTGTTCTATGGGTACGGCTATGCTGTGGCACAGGACCGATTATTCCAAATGGAAATGGCCAAACGCAGTACCCAAGGTACTGTTTCTGAAGTATTAGGTAAGGATTATATTTCTTTTGATAAAGAAATCAGAAACAACTATTGGCCTGATTCTATCCATAAACAAATCAATCAGTTACCCTCCCAAGAACAAGATATTTTAAGAGGGTATGCAGATGGTATGAATGCATGGATTAAACAAATCAATACTAAGCCAGATGACTTAATGCCAAAACAGTTCATTGACTATGATTTTTTGCCATCCCAATGGACGAGTTTTGATGTTGCTATGATTATGGTCGGTACAATGGCAAACCGCTTTTCCGATATGAATAGTGAAATTGATAACCTAGCATTACTCACTGCGCTTAAAGATAAGTACGGTGAACAATTGGGAGTAGAGTTCTTTAACCAAATTAATTGGCTTAATAATCCCAATGCGCCAACAACAATATCATCAGAAGAGTTCACCTATTCAGATTCACAAAAAACAAAAAATATATCTCAATTGAATCAAATTAGTGATTACCGACTTACTGCTCCCATGTTTGAACGCACAGCCAAAGATACAACTGGAAAAGTCATTGCACTTTCTTCTCAAGAAAATAATGCGTTAATCGCTAAGCAATATGAACAAAGTGGTGCGAATGGGCTAGCTGGCTACCCAACCACCAGCAATGTTTGGCTTGTTGGAAAAGCAAAAGCTTCTGGCGCAAAAGCCATTTTACTTAATGGCCCACAGTTTGGTTGGTTTAACCCAGCCTATACATACGGTATTGGCTTACATGGGGCAGGGTTTAATATTGTCGGAAATACACCGTTTGCTTATCCCGCGATTTTATTCGGCCATAATGGACATATATCTTGGGGTTCTACCGCTGGGTTTGGTGACGGTGTTGATATATTTGCAGAACAAGTTTCACCTGAAGACCCAAATAGCTACCTCCACCAAGGGCAGTGGAAGAAAATGCTTTCTCGCCAAGAGACATTGAATGTAAAAGGTGAACAACCCATTACTTTTGAAATATACCGTACTGTGCACGGTAATGTGGTTAAACGGGATAAGACAACTCACACCGCCTACAGCAAAGCTCGCGCATGGGATGGCAAGGAGCTTACATCCTTAATGGCTTGGGTAAAGCAAGGACAAGCGCAAAACTGGCAGCAATGGCTAGACCAAGCACAAAACCAAGCACTGACGATCAATTGGTATTATGCAGATAAAGACGGAAACATTGGCTATGTCCATACCGGACACTACCCCGATCGCCAAATAAACCATGATCCTCGTTTACCAGTATCAGGCACAGGAGAATGGGACTGGAAAGGTATACAACCCTTTGCTAATAATCCAAAAGTGTATAACCCCAAATCAGGTTATATCGCCAACTGGAATAACTCTCCAGCTAAAAATTACCCCGCTAGCGACTTATTTGCCTTCTTATGGGGCAGTGCAGATAGGGTGAAAGAAATCGATAACCGCATTGAAGCCTATGATAAGTTAACGGCTGATGATATGTGGGCGATTTTACAGCAAACTAGCCGTGTCGACCTTAATCATCGCTTATTTACACCATTTCTAACTCAAGCGACACAAGGTTTGCCATCAAATGACAATAGCGTCAAATTAGTGTCCATGCTCCAGCAATGGGATGGCATAAACCAGTTATCAAGTGATGGAAAACATTATATTCACCCAGGGTCTGCTATCCTCGATATCTGGTTAAAAGAAATGCTTAAAGCCACCCTAGGCCAAACCGTCCCTGCACCATTTGATAAATGGTACCTAGCGAGTGGTTATGAGACGACGCAAGAAGGCCCAACAGGGTCATTAAATATCAGTACAGGTGCAAAATTACTGTATGAATCTCTCTTAGAAGATAAATCCCCCATATCTCAGTCTATCGATTTATTTTCAGGACAACCGCAGAATGATGTTATTAGAAAGACTTTGAATACGACTTACCAAAAAATGATAGAAAAATACGGTGATAACCCGGCTAATTGGCAAACACCAGCCACGGCATTAACCTTCCGTGAAAATAATTTTTTTGGTATACCACAAGCCTTACCTCAAGAAAATTTCCATCAAAATGAATACCATAATCGGGGAACTGAAAACGACTTAATCGTGTTTACCGAAGAAGGGGTGAGCGCATGGGACGTTGTAGCTCCAGGGCAAAGTGGCTTTATTTCCCCGCAAGGAAAACCTTCGCCTCACTATCAAGACCAACTCTCTTTATATCAGCAATTTGGTAAGAAACCGTTATGGCTTAACAGCGAAGAGCTGGCGCCATATATTGAGTCAACTGAAACACTAATAATTGAGAGATAATACTATTATTAAGCTAAATACCAAGGTGTCTCGGTATTTAGCTTTTAACCTTCACACGATACACACAGCGCCCAGCACCATTTAGTAAGTACTGTTCGCGTTCAATGCTACCATTATCACCCACAATCTCACTGAACAACGCCAATTCCGACCGACAAAAGTTTTGGCAAGCAGTGGCTGCTGCACAAATTGGACAATGGTTTTCGATAAACAACCAACTGTCACCATCTTGCTCAACCTTCGCCATATACCCTTCTTCGCTACGCACTTCAGCCAATGCTTCAAGCCGCTCAGCTAATGGTAAATTTTTACAACGGGCAAAATATTTTTCTCTGCTTTCCGTTTCCCTTTGGTTAATCAGCTTTTCTAGTCCTTCATCTCCAAAAATAGTACGAACGGAATCAATCAATTGCAGAGCAAGTTGCGCGTGAGTATCAGGAAAGCGTTGATGCCCCAACTCCGTTAATACCCAATTTTGTCGAGGACGTCCTGCCCCTGTTTGCGATAAGCACTGCGCCCCCTCTACTAACCCTAATGACGTCAGTTTTTGGATGTGCTGCCTTGCAGCTTCTCCGGTCATATTTAAATCATTTGCGATCACAGCGGTAGAAATTGGCCCTTTAGTTTTGATACAAAAAAGAACCTTATCCACGGCCTGTGTCAAATTTAAATTATCAAAGTAATTACTTGCATTAATCATTATGCGACTCTATTATCCAAGCTATTACTTGGATAATACCTCTTTTTCTACTATTCCGTCTAGCGGGTCTCTCTATGAGCAATGAAACATCAACCATACCTCAAGCCAAATGGGCTGATTTACTCAGTGGCACTAATGCATTACTCACTATTGCCCTAACTGGAGGTGTTGCACTACATGCTATCAATATTTATATCGTAACAACCATATTGCCTAGTGTCGTTAACGATATTGGTGGTCTCGAATATTACGCATGGAATACCACTTTATTTGTAGCAACATCCATTGTCGGTTCAGCCCTTTCCAGTAAAGTATTAGACCGTTTTGGGCCTAAATATTCTTATTTATTCGCACTCATTCTCTTTTCTTTGGGGTCTATTTGGTGTGCAGCGTCCCCATCAATGCTGGTATTACTTGGTGGTAGAGCATTGCAAGGGCTGGGGGGTGGTATTCTATTTGCTCTTAGCTATGCATTGATCCGCATTGTCTTTACCGAAAACTTATGGTCCCGAGCAATGGGAGTTGTTTCGGGTATGTGGGGAATAGCAACACTCTGTGGCCCTGCAATTGGGGGGATTTTTGCAGAAAGTGGCCACTGGCGTTGGGCATTTTGGGCTTTACTGCCTGTCGCTGTTTTTCTCGCACTCATTGTCATCAATCAACTTCCTAAAAAGCAAACTCAAGCACCAAAAAACAGCAAAGTTCCATTCCTAGCGATTTCTTTGTTAGTGATATCCGTTCTTGCTATTTCAATTGGAAGTTTGTCTGAAAGTTTATTCATAAACCTTATTGGTTTGTTAATTGGTCTAGCCATACTGCTGACTATTGCCTTACTCGATGGCAAAAATGACAGACGCTTATTACCAACTGGATCCTATTCACTCAAAAGCCCACTTGGCGTCATATTTTTAACCATGTGTTTGTTAGTTGGAGGCATGACAACAGAAATTTATGTCCCTTATTTCTTACAAACCATCCATCAGTTTTCTCCACTCACTGCGGGTTATTTAACCGCAATAATGGCCGCAGGTTGGACCATCGGAGCGCTCTTTAGTGCCAATAAAACGGGGGCGATTGTTATCCGAATTATTCGAATAGGGCCGGTCATCATATTGATGTCTTTAATTGTTCTTGCTGTTTTAACGCATAATCAACAGCTTATTGAATCATGGCCACTGTTCGTTATTTATCTCATCGCCATGGCAGGGGTGGGTCTAGGAATTGGTGTGTGTTGGCCTCATCTGGTATTGCGTGTTTTTAAAAATGCGCCAGAGGGAGAGGAAAACCTCGCATCCTCTTCCATTATTACCATTCAATTGTATGCAACCGCGCTATCTGCCGCCTTAGTGGGAGTCGTCGTCAATAATAGCGGGCTAATTAACCCTGGGGGGATTGCGGGAGCACAGCAAGCTTCAATCTGGTTATTCGCCCTATTTGCTATTAGCCCATTACTCGCAACGGTATTAATCCGCAAAATCAGATAAAAAAGAGCAAAAGGGAGCCAAAGCTCCCTCTTTAATGAAAAATCAATCTAATGAGTTCGTTAATACCTTTTGGGAGCGTAAAAAATAAGGCAGAACAATAATACTGATCAGCAGAACAAAAATAGTTGCTACCATCACCCCTAAGAAAGCATGATCAAAGGCAATATTGGCCTGATTTATCAACGCAAATGCATTATTTGCTGGCAGTGATTCAGAAACTAATAAGGCCTCATCAATACTGTCATAAACTTTATCACTGACAGTTATACCTTCAGGCAGTGAAAGTTTTAACGTATAGATAGCACTCATTAGTCCCCCCATAAACGTTACGCCTAAAACGCTGCCAATTTCATAAGCGATTTCTTCAATTGATGCCGCCATACCTGCTTTTTCATCGGGGGCATTTAACATCACCGTGGTCGAAGCCGTTGTAAAAATAGCACCCAAACCAAAACCTATCAAAAAGAGGAATGAAAGTAACAGAATACCTGTCGAGGTTTGGTACACCATCGTTAAACCAACAACACCAATTAACGTACAAGTAAACCCAAAAACAGTGAGTTTTACCTCACCAAATTTATGAAGGTACATACCTGCCAATGGCGCAGCTATCACCGAAGCCAATGGAATTGGAATGATATATAACGCTGCCTCAAACGGGGTATAACCCAAAACCAGCTGTAGACGTTGACTTAGTAATAGCTCGACACCAACAATAACTACAATGGATAAAACCGCCATCATCAGCCCTGCATTGAATTTAGGGTGCTTTAATAACGTAAAATCAATCATTGGTGATGTGGATTTAACTTGTCGATTTCTAAATACCACCAAAAAGAAAACCCCAATAACACCCGAGACCAATACCGCTGGCCAATCGGTATAAGGTTTACCGAGCTCCTTCAACGCATAAATAACACCAATTAGACCAATTAATACTAAAATAGAACCTAAAATGTCGATTTTTTTATCGCTGTTACCACCACATTTAGGGATCAAATAACACGCAAACGGAATAACCAATAAAACGACCGGCACATTAATGAGAAAAACAGAGCCCCACCAAAAGTGGTTAAGTAAGATACCGCCGATCAAAGGGCCAATAGCCGCGCCACCTGAAGCAACTGCCGACCATATTCCAATAGCGAGAGCTCTTTCTTTCGGGTCTAAAAAAACATGTCTTACAATCGCAAGGGTGGCAGGCATACTTACTGCAGCACCTACAGCCAAAAAGCCACGAGACAAAATTAAACTGGTTGCTGTTGGTGAAAAAGCTGCACACAACGAAGCTAAACCAAATAATGGTAACCCCAACAAAAACATTTGCTTGTGACCGACTTTATCACTTAGCATCCCTGCCGCAGGTAATAAACCAGCGACCACCAGTGGGTAAGCATTCATTATCCACAGTTTTTCAGATGACGTAGCGCCTAAATCATGGGTTAATTTAGGTAAAGCGGTATACAGTACAGTGACATCAATAACGATAAGAAATAGTACACTTGAAACTAATAGAAGCACTATCCAGCGCTTATAATCGGTTAACATAAAATTCTCTCAATGAGTTTATTTGATCATGATTTCTGTGCTGATCGTGCTATAATATAAATCCATACGTACGTATTGAAAAGAGGTTTTTCTAAATGGGACGTCAACGAACAATCGATAGAGAAAAATTACTTGATGCTGCTGAAGACATTGTTCTACAGCAAGGCGCTACAGCGCTCACTATCGACGCAGTCGCCAAAGCAATGGGGATTTCCAAAGGCGGTGTTCAGTACTGTTTTGGCAATAAAGATGCCTTAATCGATGCAATGTTTGAGCGTTGGGGCCAGTCCTATGATGAAATTTTCAATCAAACAATTGAACAAGATAACTCCCCTGAAGGGCAAATTTTTGCGCATATGCAAGCGACCCACCAGCACGACAAAGTCTCGATGGCAAAAGGCGCTTCTTTAATGGCATCCTTATTACAAACCCCTGAATATCTGGAAAGTACGCGTATTTGGTACCGTGAACGGCTTGCTAAGTTAGACACCTCAACAGAAAAAGGTAAACAGGCCAGAATTGTTTTTCTAGCCACTGAAGGCGCTTTTATGCTGCGCTATATGGGATTCATGGAAATTGATGATAATGAATGGCAATCTATATTTAGTGATTTAGAAAATTTATTAAAAGGGTAGACTTAGTCTCTTTTTTTGATATCGATAATAACTCCACTCCAATAAACTAAAAATAAGAAATAAAATGGAGATGATTTAAAATGAAAGTAAATGAATTAAAATTACTTATAGAGACAAATAAAAACAATAATTTTATTAATAATAAGAAACCATTTATCTATAATATAAAAGAAAAGCCCATTAACACTGACTGTGTAGCTTCATTAAAGAAGAAATTTGAAGAGTTAGATAGAAAAACTGACAGTTTTAAAAAAACACAACCGAATAAACCACAAAACCATATAAAAAAAGAATTATTAGAATACGACAATTACGCTTTTGGAAATGATTTAACGAAAAAAAACCTTTACTTTATTTATAGTTCACCAGACTCAAAAAAAATAGAGCTAATACACAATCATAATGAGAACAAAATAAATAGTAACAATGCAATTTTTATCAATATGTTTAGTTTATTAAAAAATGAAACTGATGGTTCCATATATAAAATACATGACTTCATCATTAAAATTGCAAATAAAAATAAAGAATTATCAACAAATCATAGCCAATTCACTCATATCATAACCTTAGAAAATGGGAGGGATGTATTAATAGAAAAATATAAAAAACAAAGTAAATATTCATGTTATTAAAAATAAAAGATAAACCCGGAAAATGTAGATTTCCGGGCTATTTTTATTAGCTATATTATGAATTTATTTTTCTAAGATGCTTATATATGGTCGCTGAGCTAATCCCTAATTCGACAGACACAATTTTATGTGCAGCAGAAAATTCAAACATACCACAGTCATGGAGTTCTTTAATGATTTCAAAGTTTTTATTTTTACTTGGAATGTTTTTATTTAAATAGATCGTATTTTTAATGGGTTCAAGATGATCCATAATTAATTTATTAACATCTTGCGAAAAGTTTTCATTTTTAGAATTGTTCCCCCCGCCCATCAAATCAACCATCGCATTCATTGGCATATCTAATGCCCAATTCATACATACCATACCAATCGGCTGGTTATCTAAATTCACAATTAAGGTTGAAGAAGAGCGAAATGGACGAATACTTTTAGTATTAAAATACACTTCCCAAGATGAATGATTCTTTTTAAAACCAGCCAATTTCTCAAGCGCAATATTCGTTGCAGGAGCTCCAAGTGTTCTCCCTGTTAGATGCCCATTAGCAATGTGGATCACAGAACTGTGTAAATCTTCAAAACTATGCAAAACAACTTCGCAATATGGCCCCAAAAACTCACCGAGACACTCAATCATAGGGGTGTATGACTGCAATAATTTTCGATCTTGCTCAGTAAAAACATAATTAATATTCATATCCATACTCAACAATCCACTTAGTAAATTCCCATAACTTTAATAAATTAGAGTAAATTTTTCAATACTTAATCCATAAAAACACACCTTAGTATAATTTTTTTATACTTAGTCAAAAAATTGACAATAATCACGGAAGGGAAAATATGATTGTGATTTAATCATCAGCGTCAAGATAACAACCAAAGGAACCAATAATGATTATTTCAACTGAAAATGCCCCTAAAGCCATCGGCCCTTATTCCCAAGCCCGAAAAGTTGGCAATAGCGTTTATATCTCGGGCTGCTGCCCTTTCCATCATGAAGATGGCTCTGTCGTTGGTGCCGACATCACCACACAAACAAATCAAGTCATGAAAAACCTAAAAGCCGTTGTTGAAGCCGCGGGATATTCTATGGATGACGTGGTCAAAACCACCTGCTTCATCAGTGATATGAATAATTTCGTTACCTTTAATGGTGTCTATCAATCCTATTTCTCTGAAGGTATCTACCCCGCTCGTTCCTGTGTAGAAGTTTCTCGCCTTCCAAAAGACGTATTAATAGAAGTTGAAGCGATCGTTTTGAAGCAATAAACGCTAAATATAATAATTAAGGCGGATTTATGAATAAGTGGATAAGACTCAGTTTTCTCATTCTTGGTGCTGGTACTATTTTTAAATTATCCAGTATGAAAGATGTTTTTTACGTTCCTATGCAGCAAGATTGGGGACTAACAAATGCCCAAATTGGCTTTGGTTTTACGGTTTACACTATTGTTCAAACCATTGGTCTATTCTCATCACTATATATTGCAGATAGATTCTCGAAAAAAATCCTTCTACCCGTAGGGTTAATTGGGGTTGGGCTTTGTGGTGCGTACTTATCCACTCTTCCGCCATTTACCGGTTATCTCATATCCTTTGCCGTCATGGCATTGTTTGCAGATGTTATTTATTGGCCAGTACTACTTAAAGCCGTGCGCTTACTCGGTGATAAAAAAGAACAAGGCCGCCTATTTGGTTTCCTTGAGGCTGGACGCGGTATTGTAGACGTAATTATTGCTTCCGGTGCATTGTATGTCTTTGTCCTGTTCGGTGAAGGCAAAGAAGGTATGCAAGCTGGGTTAATGTTCTACACCATTGTGACCGTGGTTATTGGGGTTATCACTTATTTCATCGTTAGCGATGATGACAAAAAAGTTGCAGACAATTCATCAGAGGCAAATAAGCAAGTTATTGAAGGGATAAAAAGTGTCATTAAATGTCCTAACTTATGGCTTGCATCGATGACTATTTTCTTTATCTATGCATCATATTGTGGATTAACTTACTTCATCCCATTCTTGAAAGATATCTATGCGTTACCCATTGCATTAGTGGGTGCCTACGGGATCATCAACCAATATGCTCTAAAAATGGTAGGAGGCCCTATTGGTGGTTTCTTATCGGACAAAGTATTTAAATCACCTACTAAGTTCTTACAGTTCACCTGCTTATTATCTGCCGTCGCAATGGGTTTATTCATGATGTTACCTCATGAAAATATGAATGTTTATCTCGGTATGGCGGCAACATTAGGCTTCGGAGCTATTATTTTTAGCCAGAGAGCTATTTTCTTCGCCCCGATGGAAGAAATTGGGACTAAACGTGAGTATGCAGGTTCTGCAATGGCATTTGCTTGTATTCTTGGTTATATGCCTGCGATGTTTGCTTACGCGATTTATGGCTCTTTCCTAGATAACTACCCTGGTATAACTGGCTATAACTTTGTTTTTGGCATGATGATCATGTTTAGCTTGCTAGGTTTCGTGACCGCTAAAATTTTAACTAAACGTATAAAACAACGCGAAATCAATGCAGCAACAGAAAATGAATAGAATTGACATTACAGGTGAAAAAATGAATAACATCGAAGCACAAAAAATTATTGATCGTATTGACTCAATGCCACTGTATCTACACGCTTATGCCTTCCATTTAAACATGAGAAAAGAGCGTATTTTACCCGATGACTTATTAGAAATAGCGAAAAAGCATCATTTAACAGGCGCTAAGATCCATGTTGAAGATGGTGAAACTAAAGCCCTAAAAACCATGAGTGATGCACAACTAGAGGCTTTTGGACAAAAAGCAAAGAAATATAACCTCGATTTAAAAATTGAAACGAGTTCTTCTGCCGCCAATGCAATTGATGAAGCCGTACACATTGCACTAAAAACACTTGCTAGCTCTATTCGCTTTTACCCTCGCTACGAAGGGAATCTTCAAGATGTACTTAAGAAAGTCAAAGCTGATATCCAGTATATCAAAGAAACTTATGAGCACACGGGCCTGAAGTTTGTTATCGAGCAACATGAAGATCTAAAAAGCCATGAACTTAATCAATTAGTCGAAGACGCTGATTTCCCTAATTTTTCATTGCTGTTTGATTTCGGCAATATGTTCAATGCTAATGAACTACCGTTAGAAGCTTTTGATAAAATGAAAGGCAATATCACTCAGGTCCATATGAAAGATGCCGTTCGCCTTCCTGAAGGAAAAGGATTTGGTCACAAAGCGAGCCTTTCAGGTGAAGGAGAAGTACCTTTCAAAGAATTAGTTAAAAAACTAATTTGCTTGGGTGATGAAAAACCACAAGTCATATCCTTTGGCTTAGAAGAAGAAGTTGACTATTACGCACCTGCTTTTCGCTTTGATGATGAAGGGGATAACCCATGGATCCCATATCGTGGCGCAAGTGAAACGCCAATGCCAACAGAAGGGCTCGATGAGCGTTTAGAAAAAGAATTCAACGACGCTATGAACCAGCTTAAATTTGTGCAGAATATCGCGAATCAGCTAAAGCAAGAAGCACTCGCAGTCCTCAATAAATAACGACCCCATGACTCAATAAAAAACCGGTACAGCAGCGTCTGTTGTACCGGTCATCAATATTAAATCAGTATGTCATTACTCAACTGTCACCGATTTCGCCAAGTTACGAGGCTGGTCAACGTCTGTGCCTTTAATCAATGCAACGTGATAAGACAACAATTGCAGTGGTACGGTGTAGAAAATAGGCGCAATTAACTCTTCAACATGAGGCAACGAAACAATTTTCATGTTTTCACTCGCTTCAAAGCCTGCATCTTGGTCAGCAAATACATACAGCAAACCACCACGCGCACGAACTTCCTCAATGTTCGATTTGAGTTTTTCTAACAGTTCATTGTTAGGTGCAACGATGATAACAGGCATATCAGCATCAATTAGCGCTAATGGGCCGTGCTTTAACTCACCCGCGGCATACGCTTCTGCGTGAATGTAAGAAATCTCTTTTAATTTCAGAGCCCCTTCAACTGCAATAGGGAATTGATCACCACGACCTAAGAACAATGCGTGGTGTTTATCTGAGAAATCTTCTGCCAGTGCTTCGATGACTTTATCTTGCGATAACATGCTTTCAATACGAGCAGGAAGCGCATGTAATGCATGGGAAATGCTTTCTTCTAACTCAGGTTTTGCCCCCTTCAAACGACCCATATACGCAACTAGCATCAGTAAAACCGTTAACTGTGTGGTAAACGCTTTAGTCGATGCGACACCAATTTCTGCCCCTGCTTTGGTCATTAAAGCAAATTCAGATTCACGTACTAGAGAAGAGCCCGCCACGTTACACACTGCTAAAGAAGTCAGATAACCTAATTCTTTTGATAAACGCAGGGCTGCCAGTGTATCTGCGGTTTCACCTGATTGAGACAACGTAATCATCAGGCTGTTTTTACGGTGAGCAGGGTTGCGGTAGCGATACTCAGAAGCAATTTCCACATCACAAGGAATACCAGCCAAAGATTCAAACCAATAACGTGCAACCATTCCCGCATTGTAGGATGTCCCGCATGCGACGATTTGAATATGTTCAACTTGAGATAAAATTTCACTCGCACGAGGGCCTAACTCGCTTAAATCGATACCATTGTCTTTGTCAAAACGCCCTTCAAGGGTGTTTTTAATTGCCATTGGTTGTTCGTAAATTTCTTTTTGCATGTAATGGCGATAGACGCCTTTATCGCCTGCATCATATTGAACGTTTGATTCAATTTGTTCGCGATCGACCGCTTCACCATTTTTATCAAAAATATGAACAGTACGACGAGTGACTTCGGCAACATCCCCTTCTTCGAGGTAAATAAAGCGACGAGTCACAGGCAACAATGCTAATTGGTCTGATGCTAAGAAATTTTCACCTACACCTAAACCAATAACCAACGGGCTACCAGAACGTGCAGCAACTAATAATTCAGGAATACGGCTATCCATGATCACGGTACCGTAAGCACCACGCAATTGTGGGATAACACGTTGAACCACTTCCACCAGCGTGCCACCTTTTTGTTGTTCATGGTGAACAAGGTGAGCAATCACTTCGGTATCAGTTTCTGAACTAAAGATATAACCGAGTTTTTTCAGCTCATCTTTGAGCTCTAAATAGTTTTCAATAATGCCGTTATGAACAACCGCAATGTAACCAGAAGTATGCGGATGAGCATTACGTTCACTTGGAATACCATGAGTTGCCCAACGGGTATGTGCAATCCCCGTTCCACCCGATACCGGGTTTTTCTCCGCTTCTTCAGCTAACATTTGCACTTTGCCGACTTCACGTAAGCGTTGCAAATGCCCTTCGTGATCAACAACTGCCATACCGGCAGAGTCATAACCACGATACTCAAGACGACGAAGACCTTCTAACAGAATTTCTGCGATATCACGTTGTGCAACAGCACCTACAATTCCACACATATTTTTTGGATCCCTAGACAAAAGGTTTCTTTCTTGAGAAACCTTCATTTGTCGCAACCTAATTGTTGTACAGTTTTCACTGTTCCCCAGCCTTGTAGAAAATGGGGATATTTTTATATTGCTACCTTAGGTAGCTATTTTATTATTTGCTATTAATTAGCTTTTTTATCATAGGAGAGATATCGCTATCTCTCCTCAAAATTTACTTATTTTTTCTTAACTGGACGCTGCCAGTTTTTAATATGCATTTGCTTTACACGACTAACGACAAGTTCATCTTCATTCACATCACGTGTTACCGTAGTGCCAGCCCCTATTGTTGCACCTTTGGCAACAGAAACTGGTGCAACTAACTGAGTATCTGACCCGACAAATACATCGTCGCCAATAATGGTTTTGTGTTTATTGGCACCATCATAATTACAGGTAATAGTACCTGCGCCAATATTCACGTTATCACCAATTTGAGCATCACCGAGGTAACTTAAATGACCTGCTTTAGAGCCTAAACCTAAAGAGGCATTTTTCATTTCTACAAAGTTACCTACGTGCGCTTTGGCCGCTAATTTAGCACCTGGACGTAAACGCGCAAAAGGGCCAACCGTACATTCGGCTGACAATTCAGAGTTTTCTATCACTGAATATGGGCTGATAACCGAGTTATCACCGATTACACAATCTTTTAATATACAGCCAGATTGAATGTGTACGTTATTCCCTAATGTGACATTACCTTCAATAATCACGTTAGTATCAATAATAATATCGCGCCCATGAGTCAGCGTTCCGCGCAAGTCAAAACGTGCAGGGTCAATTAACATCACACCAGCTAATAACAGTTTTTCCGCTTGTTCTTTCTGATAAACCCTTTCTAACGCAGCCAATTGTAGGCGGTTATTCACCCCTTCCATTTCACTTAAATGTTTAGGGTGAACAGTTGCAATTTTATTACCTTCTTTATGTGCCAATGCAATAATATCAGTAATATAATATTCGCCTTGCGCGTTATCGTTGTTCAGCTGTGCCAACCAACGTTTAAAATCTTTGCCACTGGCAACCATAATCCCAGTGTTAATCTCTTGGATTTTACGTTGCTCTTCGCTGGCATCTTTTTGCTCAATAATACCTACAACTTCATTATTTTCACGAATGATACGGCCATACCCTGTTGGGTTATCTAAAATAACCGTCAGCAAGCCAATACCACCTTCTGGCTTCACTTCAATTAGGCGATCTAAGGTATCTTTCGCTATCAACGGTACATCGCCATATAACATGACAATATTTTCATCGTCTTGGAAGCTTGGCGCTGCTTGTTGCATCGCATGGCCAGTGCCGAGCTGCTCGGCCTGCAATACCCAGTTGAGGTTTTGCTCACCCAGTTTTTCTTTCAGTAAATCACCGCCATGTCCGTATACCAGATGAATATCTGATGCACCAATGGATTTTGCTGTATCTATAACATGCTGAACCATGGGTTTGCCTGCAAGTAAATGCAAAACTTTAGGTAGCTCTGAATACATCCGTGTGCCTTTACCGGCAGCTAAAATCACGACACTTTTTCTTTGCACAGTCATTTTTCCTGAAACTCCAACTTAGGGATGAAAGTAAACCTATTTCCTTTATAAATTACTACATATTTCGCTCAAATAAAAAAGCCAGTTAGACTTAACCAACTGGCTTTTTTTACTATACCGCTATCATTACATTAGCTTTTTAGTTAACTCGATGACTCGAAGTTTCGCTATTGCTTTTGCAAGTTCTGCTGATGCCTGAGCATAATCAACATCGCCGTGAGCTTTACGGACGTGTTCTTCCGCTTTGCGTTTAGATTCCACTGCACGAGCTTCGTCTAAATCTTTACCACGGATCGCTGTATCAGCGAGTACGATAACACCATTTGGTTGCACTTCTAAAATACCACCGGAGAGGTAAATTAGCTCTTCTTCACCAAACTGTTTGGTAATACGTACCATGCCCGGTTTTATGGCAGTCAGCAGCGGGGTATGCTGCGGGTAAATCCCCAGCTCACCTTCACTACCTGTCACCTGAATTTTCTGTACCATGCCTTCAAACATTTGTTTTTCAGCACTTACTACAGTCAGGTGGTATGTCATTGCAGCTACCATATCAACCTCCTGTCAGCTGGATTAAAGCTTTTTCGCTTTTTCCACAGCTTCTTCAATGGTACCAACCATATAGAACGCTTGTTCTGGCAGGTGGTCGTAATCACCGTTCAGGATCCCACTGAAGCCACGGATAGTGTCTTTCAGAGAAACGAACTTACCTGGTGAACCGGTAAATACTTCAGCAACGAAGAATGGTTGAGACAGGAAGCGCTGGATCTTACGAGCACGAGCAACAACCAGTTTGTCTTCTTCAGACAGTTCATCCATACCCAGAATTGCGATGATATCTTTCAGTTCTTGGTAACGTTGCAGAATAGACTGAACGCCACGAGCAACATCATAGTGCTCTTGACCAACAACCAGTGGGTCAAGCTGACGGCTAGTAGAATCCAGAGGGTCAACCGCAGGGTAAATACCCAGAGATGCGATTTGACGGCTCAGAACTACCGTTGCGTCTAAGTGAGCAAAGGTGGTTGCTGGTGATGGGTCAGTCAAGTCATCCGCTGGAACGTAAACCGCTTGAACGGAAGTGATAGAACCCGTTTGAGTTGAGGTAATACGTTCTTGCAGAACACCCATCTCTTCCGCCAGCGTTGGCTGATAACCTACCGCTGAAGGCATACGACCTAACAGTGCTGATACCTCAGTACCTGCCAGGGTATAACGATAGATGTTGTCAACGAACAGCAGTACGTCACGACCTTCGTCACGGAATTTTTCAGCCATAGTCAGACCAGTCAACGCAACGCGCAGACGGTTTCCTGGTGGCTCATTCATCTGGCCATAAACCAGTGATACTTTATCCAGAACGTTTGAGTCAGTCATTTCATGATAGAAGTCGTTCCCTTCACGAGTACGCTCACCAACACCAGCGAATACTGAGTAACCTGAGTGCTCAATCGCGATGTTACGGATCAGTTCCATCATGTTTACTGTTTTACCAACACCCGCACCACCGAACAGACCAACTTTACCACCTTTCGCGAATGGACAGATTAAGTCCATTACTTTGATACCGGTTTCCAGCAGTTCTGTTGAGTTAGCTAACTCTTCGTAGCTAGGTGCAGCACGGTGAATTGACCAGCGCTCTTCTTCGCCGATATCACCTTTCATATCAATAGGCTGACCCAGAACGTTCATGATACGTCCTAAAGTTGCTTTACCTACTGGTACTTCAATTGGGTGCTCTAAGTTTACAACTTCTAAACCACGGCTCAGGCCATCTGATGTACCCATTGCGATACAACGGACAACACCACCGCCTAACTGTTGCTGAACTTCCAGCACCAGTGTTTCTTTACCGTTAACAACCTCAAGAGCGTCGTACACTTTTGGTACGTCATCTTGAGGGAACTCGACGTCCACAACGGCGCCGATTACCTGGATAATCTTTCCAGTAGCCATCTTGAATCCTCTACGTAATTCGTAAACCTAGCTGTTAAACCGCGGAAGCACCCGAAACGATTTCGGTAAGCTCCTGAGTAATGCTGGCCTGACGAGCTTTGTTGTAAACCAACTGCAACTCTTTGATCAGGTTTCCACCATTATCAGTAGCGGCTTTCATCGCTACCATTCGTGCGGCCTGCTCACTAGCCAGGTTTTCAACGACGCCCTGATAAACCTGCGACTCGATATAACGACGTAGCAGGGTATCCAGCAACGCCTTTGGATCGGGTTCGTAAATGTAATCCCAAGACTTCTTCTTCAGTGTTTCATCATTGCTTGCAGGCAATGGTAACAATTGAAGAATAGTTGGCTCCTGAGACATTGTATTGATGAACTTATTCGTCACCACATACAGTTTATCCAAACGCCCTTCATCATAGGCTTGTAGCATAGTGTTAACTGGACCAATCAAATCCGAAAGCGTTGGGTTATCCCCCATTCCGGTAACTTGTGTCACGACATTGCCGCCCACAGAACCGAAGAATGATACCGCTTTAGAACCGATTAAAGCCAAATCAACCTGAACGTTTTTCTCAGACCACGACTTCATCTCTGCTAACAGTTTTTTGAACAAGTTAATGTTCAAGCCACCACACAGACCACGGTCTGTTGAAACAACCAGATACCCGACACGCTTAACTTCACGCTCTTCGAGATATGGATGTTTATATTCCAGATTACCTAATGCTAAGTGACCAATTACACTGCGCATGGTCTCTGCATAAGGACGGCTGGCCGCCATGCGTTCCTGCGTTTTACGCATTTTGGACGCAGCGACCATTTCCATCGCTTTAGTGATCTTCTGCGTGTTTTGCACGCTGGCGATCTTGGAACGTATCTCTTTTGCGCCGGCCATTTCTGCTTCTCCTTATTAACCAGACGGCCCTAGAAACTCGGGCCGAATAGTATTACCAGGACTGGGTTGCTTTAAATGATTCGAGCAGTTTTTTCAACTTGCCTTCGATATCATCGTTATAGCTACCAGCCGGGCCAATTTCGTTCATAAGGTCAGCATGCTCGCGCAATGCATAAGAAACTAAAGCAGCTTCAAACGCACCAATTTTAGCTAACTCAACATCATCCAAGAATCCACGTTCTGCCGCAAACAGAGACAGTGACTGCTCTGCTACTGACATAGGTGCATACTGTTTCTGTTTCAGCAACTCAGTTACTTTCTGACCGTGGCTCAGCTGCTTACGCGTTGCATCATCAAGGTCTGAAGCAAACTGAGCAAACGCTGCCAGTTCACGATATTGAGCAAGTGCTGTACGGATACCACCAGACAATTTCTTGATAATTTTAGTCTGAGCAGCACCACCAACACGAGATACTGAAATACCTGGGTTAACCGCTGGACGAATACCAGAGTTAAACAGGTTAGATTCCAGGAAGATCTGACCATCTGTAATCGAAATTACGTTAGTCGGAACGAATGCAGAAACGTCACCGCCTTGAGTTTCAATGATTGGCAATGCAGTCAATGAACCCGTTTTTCCTTTAACTTCACCTTTAGTGAATGCTTCAACGTACTCAGCGTTAACACGAGCAGCACGCTCAAGTAAACGTGAGTGCAGATAGAAAACATCACCTGGGTATGCTTCACGTCCTGGTGGACGACGCAGTAACAGTGAAATTTGACGGTACGCAACAGCCTGTTTAGACAGGTCATCATAAACAATCAGAGCATCTTCACCGCGGTCACGGAAATATTCGCCCATTGCACAGCCAGCGTAGGCTGACAGATATTGCAGTGCAGCTGACTCAGATGCAGTTGCAACAACAACAATGGTGTTTTCCAGAGCGCCATGTTCTTCAAGTTTACGAACAACGTTAGCAACAGTTGATGCTTTTTGACCGATAGCGACGTAAACACATTTGATGCCAGAGTCGCGTTGGTTGATGATTGCATCGATTGCCAAAGCAGTTTTACCTGTTTGACGGTCACCGATAACAAGCTCACGCTGACCACGACCGATTGGGATCATGGCATCGACTGATTTATAACCAGTTTGAACAGGTTGATCAACGGATTGACGGTCGATAACACCTGGAGCAATAACTTCTACAGGAGAGAAGCCATCGTTATCAACAGGACCTTTACCATCAATTGGTTGACCCAGTGTATTCACAACACGTCCTAGCAGGCCACGGCCTACTGGAACTTCAAGAATACGACCAGTACATTTAACTTTCATGCCTTCTGCCAAGTCGGCATAAGGACCCATAACGACCGCACCAACAGAGTCACGCTCTAAGTTCAGTGCGATAGCGTAACGGTTGCCAGGCAGCGCGATCATTTCACCCTGCATGACCTCGGCTAAACCGTGAATACGAATAATACCGTCATTAACGGATACAATCGTACCTTCATTGTGAGCTTCACTCACAACATCGAACTGAGCAATACGCTGTTTGATCAGTTCGCTGATTTCGGTGGAATTCAGTTGCATATGCTCCAGTCCCCTTAAGACTGCAAGACGTCAGTTAAACGCTCTAAGCGACCGCGGATACTCCCGTCGATGACGAGGTCTCCAGCACGAATGATCACTCCAGCAATAACAGACTTATCAATTTTGCAATTCAGCTTAACTTTGCGTGACAGACGTTTTTCCATCGCTGCAGAAATTTTAGCTGACTGCTGTTCACTCAGTTCGTTAGCGGATAAAACATCAACTTCAATGGTTGATTCCAGAGAATCGCGCAATTGGATAAACTGCGTTAAAACTTCTGGTAGCGTCGTTAAACGCCCGTTATCTGCCATAACACGAATCAGATTCTGAACATGCTCGTCAATTTCATCTCCACAAACAGAGATAAACGTTTTAGCTAATGTTTCTGGTGCAATAGAACCAGAAAGCAGCTCACCAACCTGCTCATTGCGCGTCACCTCAGAGGTGAAGGCCAGCATTTCCTGCCATTTAGCAACAGCTTGGTTTTCCACAGCAAAGTCAAAAGCTGCTTTGGCGTAGGGGCGAGCTACAGTAGCAATTTCAGACATGCCCCTCCCTCCTTACAGTTCAGCGACTAGTTTATCAACGATGTCGCTGTTAGCAGCTTCATCCACGGAACGTTCGATGATCTTCTCGGCACCTGCGATAGCAAGCATCGCAACCTGTTTACGTAACTCTTCACGTGCACGTTTACGCTCAGCATCAATTTCAGCTTGCGCTTGTGCGACGATTTTTGCACGTTCTGCTTCTGCTTCTGCTTTTGCTTCATCAATCATTTGAACGCGTTGTTTATTCGCTTGTTCAATGATGACTTGAGCTTCAGCTTTCGCTTTTTTCAGTCGGTCGGTTGCGTCGGTTTGCGCCAGTTCCAGGTTCTTTTTAGCACGTTCTGCGGAAGATAAACCGTCAGCAATTTCTTTTTGACGTTTTTCAATGGCCGCCATAATCGGTGGCCATACATACTTCATACAGAACCAAACAAACAGGACAAACGCGATAGCCTGGCCGAGGATTGTTGCATTTAGATTCACAGACAATACCTCATATTCATTAGTGAATTAATGTTCTTACAGTGTTCCGTAACGTTAATTAGGCAACAGCGAACATTACATACAAGCCCAGACCAACAGCAATCATCGGAATAGCATCGACCAGACCCATTACGATAAAGAACTGTGTACGCAGCAGAGGAATTAAATCTGGCTGACGAGCAGCACCTTCTAAAAATTTACCACCTAGGATGCCGATACCGATCGCAGCACCGATCGCCGCTAAGCCCATCATCACAGCGGCAGCCATGTACAGCAGATCCATACTCAGGTTTTCCATGACAGTCTCCAGTTTGTTTCAGTTAATACAATTATTGATAAAATTAAATTAGTGTTCTTCAGATGCCATCGACAGATAGACAACTGTTAGAACCATAAAAATAAAGGCTTGTAGCGTAATAATCAGTATGTGGAAGATAGCCCAAGGTAGGCTTAACAACCACTGTGACCACCACGGAAGCAGAGCCGCGATAAGAATAAAGATCAATTCACCTGCATACATGTTACCAAACAGTCGCAGACCGAGTGATACAGGTTTTGACAGCAGGCTTACCCCTTCAAGAATCAAGTTGACTGGAATGAAGACAGGATGGTTAAAAGGCTGCATTGTGAGCTCTTTTGTAAATCCGCCAATTCCTTTCATTTTGATGCTGTAGAAGAGGATTAGGATAAACACACCAATAGCCATCGATAATGTGACACTAACATCTGCGGTTGGTACTGCACGTAATGCAGGTAACCCGAGATAATGTTCAGCAATATACGGAAGGAAATCAATTGGTAGTAAATCCATCAGGTTCATTAAGAATACCCAGACGAACACTGTTAATGCTAAAGGAGCAATAACTTTGCTCTTACCGTGATACATATCACGGACTGAGTTATCAACGAAACCAATGATCAGTTCTATTGCAGTCTGTAACTTACCGGGTACGCCACTAGTCGCATTGGCTGCAACTCTTCTAAATAGCCACAGGAACAGAGCCCCGAGAACTACTGAGAAAAAAAGCGAGTCAATGTTCAACGTCCAAAATGTTGGACTAGCGTGGGGATCGACCAACTTAAAGGTACTCAGGTCCAACTGAAGGTTTCTCAGATGGTGGCCTATGTAATCCTCTGTAGTCATCACTTCTCCTGATGCAGACATGATGCCTCTTACCCTTTTGTAGTTTAAAAATACTTACCGTTTAAAAACGGCTGGTGCAACAATCTGAACAATTAGCACCGCTAAATAGGTCAAACCCAGTGGTGTTAATGACGCTTTGAACACACCGAAAGCAACAACTAAGACAGTGATAGTTGTAACAACCTTTAGCCCTGCTCCTAATGCTAAGAACCAGGCAATGCGGACAGGTTCATCCTCTCCTTTTGCTTTCTGAAATTGTGATAGCAGCATAAATACGATATTTGGTAACCAGCATGCTAACCCACCAGCAAGAGCAGAGGCCCCCCATTCTATACTATTTGCACAGAAAGCCCCACTGAGGATCACAAAAGTTATCAACTGAACAGACAACTGCTTTACAGCATGCTTGTTGTCATAAAGGGATACAGACATAACTTTTGTTTACTCCCAGCTCTTCTCAGCCTCAGAAACGCTAAGTGTTGTATAAAACTGCCTTTGCGTAAATGTGTCAAGAGACAAAAACGTGCAAATTATACGGGCAGGCGAAATGAATTCAATCAGTAAGTAGCGAAAAGGTGAATAAATATTTAATTTTTTCGAGTTAGCGCAGAATTGTCGCTGTAATATTTAATAAATAGTTAATGAATTGCTGCATACATTCATATAAATGTGACATATATCACATTTAACTTTATTCACTTTATTTATTACTTCAATTTTATTCATAACAAAAAATAGATTTAACCAGTAAATCAAATAATTAAAGAAATTAATTCCTAAGCTAAATTTTGAAAGAGTAAATCCAATATTTTTCGATTCACTATTTTTTTGCTAAATCGATTAAGTAAAAATCATCAATTAGCCAGTATTTTTCTTTCAATGCCTTATTTTTGCAACTTATTCGTTATTGCCGTGTAAATACCACGTAAAATATATATTTTTATTATTTGATGGCGAATAAAAATAGCTGGCCGTTTGTAAACGTCCAGCTATCGCTCTAAATGATAAAATTATTTGATAGAAAGCAACTTTATTTCATCGAAATTTTAACTAAATGACGTTGCTCATCAAGTTCGGGCACTTCAAGTTCCGTGATCGATTCAATCATAAACTCGTCTGGTAGCGCCATTTCATCATCACGAATGACACCTTTGAGTGCATAAAAACGCCCTTCTGCTGAAGGTAAATGATGGCACCAACTCAACATGTCATTCAACGAAGCAAATGCGCGGCTAATCACACCATCAAAGCTTTTTTCCACTGGAAACTCTTCAACGCGTGATTGAACAGGCTCAATATTAGTCAGCCCTAACTCATGTTGAACCTGTTTTAAAAAGCGTACACGCTTCCCTAAGCTGTCCAATAGAACAAAATGGGAATCAGGTCGAACAATCGCTAAAGGCACGCCGGGTAAACCAGGGCCCGTCCCAACATCAATAAAACGTTGCCCGATGAGTTGACCGTTCACCACTATGCTATCCATGATATGGCGGATTAACATCTGTTGTGGGTCACGTACCGATGTCAGGTTATAGGCTTTGTTCCATTTCGCTAATAACCCAACATAGTCAATAAGTTGCTGTTTTTGCTTTTCCGTTAAGTTGATATCGGTTTTTACTAGCAATTGATTCAGTTTTGATAATAAATCCATGTTAAGCGCTCCGGCGTAGCATGCCTTGCTTTTTCAACCAAACAAGTAAAATAGAGATTGCAGCAGGCGTGATCCCTGAAATTCGTGATGCTTGACCAATAGATGTCGGTTTATGGTCGTTCAGTTTCGCCATTACCTCGTTAGACAACCCTTTAACTTGTTTGTAATCGAGGTCAACAGGCAACAACGTATTTTCATTACGCAGTTGTCTTTCGATTTCTTCTTTTTGGCGGGCAATATAACCTTCGTATTTAACTTGAATTTCCACTTGATCCGCGGCTTGAGGATCATCAATAGCTGGAGCAAAAAGGTTGAGTGAGGTTAACATTTTATACGTCATTTCCGGGCGACGTAGTAAATCTTCCCCATTGGCTTCTTTCGATAATGGAACGGTTAAAATTCCATCTATTTCTGTATGGTTATCTGATTTTGGATGAACCCAGATATCTTTTAAGCGTTGGCGCTCTTTTTCAATCAATTCGACTTTGTTATTAAAATGAGCCCAGCGAACGTCATCAACTAAACCTAACTCTCGGCCTTTTTCTGTTAGACGTAAATCCGCATTGTCTTCACGAAGCATCAAACGGTATTCTGCACGTGAGGTAAACATACGATAAGGTTCTTTTGTCCCTAAAGTACAAAGATCGTCAACGAGAACACCGATATAAGCTTGGTCACGACGAGGGAACCAACCTTCTAAACCAAAGGCATGTTGTGCCGCATTAAGGCCTGCTAATAGGCCTTGAGCTCCAGCTTCTTCATAACCTGTAGTGCCGTTAATTTGGCCAGCAAAGAATAATCCATCAATAAATTTACTTTCAAGCGTCTGTTTTAGATCTCTAGGGTCAAAGAAATCATATTCAATGGCATAGCCAGGACGAATGATCCTCGCATTTTCCATTCCTTTCATGGAATGAACAATTTGCATTTGGACATCAAATGGCAAGCTGGTGGATATCCCGTTAGGGTAAATTTCATTGCTGGTTAGGCCTTCAGGTTCTAGGAAGATCTGATGTGAGTCTTTATCAGCAAAACGCATGACTTTATCTTCGATCGAAGGGCAGTAACGTGGGCCGATCCCTTCAATCACGCCTGCGTACATAGGGCTGCGATCCAGATTATTTCTGATCACTTCATGCGTTTTTTCATTGGTATAGGTGATATGACAAGGCATCTGTTGTGGATGTTGATCTTGTGAACCTAAAAATGAAAATACGGGCATTGGGTCGTCACCTAGCTGTTGAGCTAACTGACTGAAATCAATGGTTCTTGCATCAATACGTGGTGGCGTTCCTGTTTTTAAACGATTAACACGTAAAGGTAATTCTCTCAAACGTTGAGAAAGTGAAATTGAAGGAGGATCTCCTGCACGACCACCACTGTAATTTTCTAAACCAATGTGAATTTTGCCATCAAGGAAAGTACCAACGGTTAATACCACCGCTTTGGCTTTAAATTTTAAGCCCATGCGGGTAATAGCCCCTGTGACCCTATTGTTTTCAACAATTAAGTCTTCTACAGGTTGTTGGAAAATCATTAAGTTAGGCTGGTTTTCTAAAGCCATTCTGACAGCTTGGCGATAAAGAACACGGTCAGCTTGTGCTCGAGTCGCACGAACTGCAGGCCCTTTGCTGGCATTTAATGTTCTAAATTGAATACCTGCTTTGTCTGTTGCTGTGGCCATCAAGCCACCTAGCGCATCAATTTCTCTAACCAGATGTCCCTTACCGATCCCACCGATGGCTGGGTTGCAAGACATCTGGCCCAATGTATCAATATTGTGAGTCAGTAATAGGGTTTGACGCCCCATACGTGCAGCTGCCATTGCTGCTTCAGTACCGGCATGACCACCACCAATTACGATGACGTCAAATTGCTCTGGATAAAACATGTGTGAACCTTAAACGTTAGAAAATGCGGATTGTGCATTTGAGGAGAGAATTCTACTCAAGTTTGAGGAAGAGACCAAGCTTTAGGTTTCTCCCTTATATAATATTAAGATCTTTTTATTTAAAGATCTCTTTATTAGATCTTTTATTAGGATCACGGGTTTCTGTGGATAAGTGGATTTTCACTTTAAAGATCATAAAAGTGTAAAGGATCATATACTGTGAATGATCCGTGATCCGTTTGCGTATAAGCTGGGATCAAAAAGGGTACTTATGCACAGGCCTTGTCAGCCTTAAAACTTATACTCTGGATAACTACGGGTTAATACCGGGATCTTCCCTGAGTTATCCACAGTTAATTGCTGTTATTTTAATCAAACTAGAGTTCGTTTGCCCAAATTTTAACCCATTCACCCGCGGGATCTTCCGGTATTTCGTGTTGTTGGACATCAATTTCCAAACATTCACCGATCCTTATCCCCCCTTGCTTGATTAATAAAGCATCTATTTTGTGGATCGCTCCACAGAAAGTGTCATATTCAGAGCTGCCGATCCCTACAGAACCAAATTGAACTTGGCTTAGATCAGGAGCGCTTTCTTCTATTGAATCAAAAAGAGGTTGAATATTTTCAGGGAGATCACCTGCTCCATGTGTTGAGCTCACCACCAGCCATATGCCTTCAAGTGTTAAGTCATCAAGCTTTGGGCCATGTTGAATTTCAGTTTCATGACCGAGTTCTTCTAAAATCTCTGCCATGTGCTCGGCAACATACTCCGCACTGCCCATTGTACTGCCACTTATTAAGGTTACTTTTGTCATGGTGATTCTCTTTCACAATAATAGGGCGCTATTGTACGCTGTGAATGAGCTGGGATCTACCTGTGGATAATGTGGTTATATCATTTTTTTTCTACGGATTGATTGTTCGTAAGATCGGGTTTTGTAAGGAGATCAGTGTTTCTGTGGATTGTATCTCATCAATGGTCTGAATTTTGTTGATAAGTACGTCTTGTAAAGAATCAATAGAACGGCACATCACTTTAATAAAAATGCTGTATTGCCCTGTTGTGTAGTACACCTCGACAACTTCTTCTAAGGCGTCTAATTTTTTTAGTGCGGTTGGGTAATCTTTTGCACTTTTTAAAATAATGCCAATAAAGCAACAAACATCGAAGCCTAATTGTTTTGGGTTTATATCAATACGTGTGCCTTTAATAATCCCTGCTTGCTTCATTTTTTCGACACGGACATGAATTGTCCCGGGGCTAACAGCAAATTTTTTAGCTAATTCAGCATACGGTGTACGTGCATTTCCCATTAATTCGTGAAGTATGTCACGATCGAGATTATCGATTTGATAATTTTCCGGCATTATTTCACCTCTATTTTAACGATTATTCATTTTTATACCTGTTTTTTTATTCAAAATAAACAATAAAGGCTTTTTTTAATGATGGATATTGAATTTATACCTCATTTTGTTGCTTAATCTATACATCAGCTAACACAGCTAACAAATTATGGGAATAAATTATGGACAAGTCATTTATCGAACATCAGCAACAAATTAGTTTTGTGAAATCGTATTTCTCACGTTTACTTGAAAAAGAATTAGGGTTGATTGAAGTTCAAGGGCCAATCCTAAGCCGTTTAGGGGATGGTACTCAAGACAACTTATCTGGCAGCGAAAAAGCCGTTCAAGTAAAAGTGAAATCAATTCCAGGTGCAACCTTTGAAGTGGTTCATTCTTTGGCTAAATGGAAACGTAAAACATTAGGTCGTTTCGGTTTTAGTGAAGGCCAAGGTCTATACACGCATATGAAAGCGTTGCGTCCTGACGAGGATCGCTTAACCCCAATCCATTCCGTCTATGTTGATCAGTGGGATTGGGAAAAAGTGATGGCAGATGAGGAACGTACACTTCCTTATCTGAAGCAGACAGTGGGTAAAATCTATAAGGCAATAAAAGAAACAGAAGCTGCCGTAAGTAAAGAATTTGGGTTGGCACCGTTCCTGCCAGACCAAATCCACTTTATTCACAGTGAAGAGTTGTTACAGCGCTACCCTGATTTAGATGCGAAAGGGCGTGAACGTGCAATCGCAAAAGAACTAGGCGCAGTATTCTTAATTGGTATCGGTGGTAAGCTATCTAGCGGTGAATCACATGATGTTCGCGCGCCTGACTACGACGACTGGACAACAAAAAATGAAGACGGTTTTTGTGGTTTGAACGGCGACATCATTGTGTGGAACCCTATTTTACAGGACGCATTTGAGCTCTCTTCAATGGGAATTCGTGTAAGCCCTGAGTGTTTGACTCGCCAATTAGGCTTAACCGGTGATGAAAAACGTATGGAATTAGAGTGGCACCAAGCGTTAGTAAAAGGTGAAATGCCACAAACTATCGGTGGTGGCATTGGCCAATCACGCTTAGTCATGCTACTTCTTCAACGCCAGCACATTGGCCAAGTACAATGCGGTGTTTGGGGTGCTGAAATGCAAGAATCTGTTGAAGGTATGCTGTAATTAGCGACTAAAGCGGCGTAACAGCCTGCTTTTTAACCCAGTATCAAAACGCCAAATATGGTCAAAGATTTTCATGATGCTGGGTTTCCCATAATTTGATACAGATACCGCATGGAAGCGGTATTTACCTTTCTTCTGCATAGTCTTAATTTTTTGAATCAATTCATCAGGTAAACGCTGAGCAACAAAATCAGAAATCACCACGGCATCTGCATCAATCCACTGTTTTGATTCCAATTTTACTGCGGTTTCTTGTAAACAAGCTGCCAAGTCAGTCCCACCTTTAAATGTTTGATGTAAAAAACGAATACATTGCTCTAGGCCATCAATAGAAAGTAAATCGTAATGCACAATTTCGGTGGAAAATAACATCACATGGCATGAACGGTTATCTGCCAGCGCAATTTTCATTAACGCAAGGCAAAAGGCTTTGGCGCAGCGTTCATTTAAACCGCCCATCGAACCCGATGTATCAATACATACAACAAATGGCCCTCTTGGCTGCTCTTCATCATGGTGATGGGTAATAGGGCGCAGAACTTTTCTTTCTTGCCAGCTATCCCCTTGTAATCGGTAGGTTAGAAGCTGTTTTTCGAGTAATTTTCGATAAAATTCAAATTCAATATCTTCAAGGCCTAACATGGCGAGTTCTGCAGGTAATAACCGTAAAATATCATCACTTTGATTTAAACCGTTGACTTGCTCAGGTACTATTTCGGGTACCTTTTCCATGATTGTCATGGGCTCAAGAAAAACACTATCGTCAGGAATCGATTGAGCAGATTGGCTACGGCCTAATAATTGCGCTATTTTTTCTAATTCAGGCTGCTGACGTAAAAAATCACTGTATCGGCTTAATAATTGGTCATTATAAGCGGAAGTCATGTTTACACCTTTGGTTAAGTCCCATAGCCGGCCTGCAGCTCGCTCATTTTCGCCTAAGATATCCTCTAAATTGCCACTTAACGCTAATCGGCGTTGTAACTCCGCCAGCAATTGTTCTTTTTCTTGCTCTAACAGTTCTTTATGAAGAGTTGTCACTTGTAAAATTAAACTAACTCGCCATCTTTGAACAAATAATGACTGCCTTGCGCTGCGGTTTTCTATTTTTCCACTTTGTAGCTGATGTGCCTCACGATAAAACGGGGAATCCAGCTGCTGAAGTTTTGCTATAACCCCCGGTAATTGGTTAAAAAAGGCATCTGTCGAAATACCAAGGGATTGACGATAAAGTTCAAATTCTTCTGAAAGTTGTGCGGGAACAAGCGCATCTTGCATACGCTGTTTGAGATCCTTTTTCCAACCCGATAAATCTTTGAGTAAAGCTTTTTTTAATCGAGGGTGTTTTTCAAAAAACACCGCTAATTGAGGGGTTGCCAGTAAAGATATAATGATCTCTTCAATTAATTGGCCTTCATTAACCGAAAGCAACATTTCTAATGTGGCTAAACTCATCATCGTTATTCGGCCACTTTACCCGTGATTTGGTTACGTAATTGGTTTAGCTTTTCTGTGAGTTTCATGAAGCTTTGTTCAATATCTGCAAGCCAGTGCGGTTCAATAAATAAGTTGGGCTGTTGTTTTTCAAACTGATAACGCGCGGTTTGAATCTCTTCTTGAATTTTATCCAGCTTGTCTAGCCACTCTTGGTTATTTGTATTTGGCACTAGCGACGAAGCTTTATCTTGAATATATAAAGTAGATGATTGATGGCTTACATCTAATAACTGTATCTGATTTAAATTATTTACCTCAGCGGCAATTTCTTGTGCAAAGCCAATCCCATTTAGGTGGGCAGATAGTGTTGTTCCTTTATTTAAGAAGGTTATCAGGGATTTTTTATCGGTTGTTACAAAAGTGACTTTCATATTATGCAGTTGCAGTGGGCGATGTAAAAATAGAGTAATTCGCCCGTCACCGATATTTTCGGGTAATACATAGGACGCTTTACGAGCAAACATCGCATTGTTTTTATTAACTTTAAATGCATCTTGGTTATTTTGGTCTTGGGTCGATGACATCCATTGCTGATAAGTTTGCTCTATTTCGCGGGTTAACTTTCGCTGTTGCCAGCCATCTTCTTGTAATAATGACTGCAATAGTTTCGGTAACGTATTCATCGACTGCATGTCATGCCAAAGGCAATCTTTTAATAACACAAGATCTAGAGGAGATACGCTATTGCGCCCATTAAAGAAAGCACTTGCTTGTAATAAATAAACTGCTTTTTTCCAACGCCTATCAGAAACATAAAGCTGCTTTTCTGTTGCATCTAATTGTTGGCGTAATTGGTAAATAAGTTCAAAACAGTGATCGGGTAGCGTAATTTTAGGAATTTCTTGTTGCCATTGTTGGTACTCTTCATCACTGATTTTTAAATGCTCTGGCATTTGAGATTCATTCAGCGATGATTTTCCTGTTAACAGTGCGCGAAAATTTTGTTTCTCTTGCACTTTATCCAGCCAAATACGTACTAGCATTCTGTCGAATAGCGCCTCGAGGCTATTATCAGCATCGGGTAATTCATTTGATGCAGTTACTAATAATCGCATAGGGATGGATTTTTCTTCATCACCATTACGGAACTTGCGCTCATTAACCGCCGTTAATAAGGTATTTAAAATGGCTGGGCCCGCTTTCCATATTTCATCAAGAAATACGACTTCAGCGTCTGGTAAATAACCTTTGGTTAAACGTTCATATCGTCCTTCATCTTTTAGCGCCTGTATTGAAAGAGGACCAAAGATTTCTTCCGGTGTTGAAAATCGCGTCATTAAGTATTCAAAAGCGTTTGCGTGACGAAAAGCATATTTCATTCTTCGTGCAATTAAGCTTTTGGCAATACCTGGAGGGCCTAATAGAAATACGCTTTCACCGCTTAATGTGGCGAGTAAGCACAAACGAATAGCTTGTTGGCGTTCATATAAACCGCTTTCAAGGTAATTGCTTAATTGGGCTATTCGTTCAGCAAGCTGCATATTCATTCCTTTTATTAATAGAGGCGTTGATATCAAAACTATCAATTTCTTTTATTACATACTGCGACCTATTTTTCCATTTTTCTTTGATATGCCCCAAGAAATAAGAAAAAACGATTCAGCTATAAGTGATTCAATAAGTTATTGTTTTTTAGCTTTTCTAATAAGAACGAAACGTTTCGATATTGATCACAAATATTAACCATCAATATTGAGTTGTGACTTATCTTTACTATTATTACATGAGCGAAACGTTTCGCTTACTAGAATGGCGGTGAAAAATGAAAAAGGGTATTTTACTTAATGCCAACGTTACCTCGGTAATTGCAAAGTTAGGTCATACAGACCAAATAACGCTTGCTGATGCAGGTTTACCTATTTATCAAGGAACGGAGCGTATTGATTTAGCAATTACGCAAGGCTTACCCGATTTCATGTCAGTTTTAAGTGTCATCACCCAAGAGATGCAAGTCGAAAAAGCCATTCTAGCTGAGGAAATCAGTACCATTAACCCACAAATGGAAGCCGCTATTTTGGCTCACTTACAACAGTTAGAAGTTACTCAAAATAATACGATTGAAATTATTTATTGCAGCCATGAATGCTTTAAACAATTGACTCATGACAGTAAAGCGGTGATCCGCACCGGAGAATGTTCACCGTTCGCTAACATTATTCTTTGTTCTGGTGTGACTTTCTGAGGTGATTATGCAACCTTTATTAGAACTTATCGGGATCGATAAATCATTTCCAGGGGTAAAAGCCCTCAGTGGGGCGACATTAAATGTCTACCCAGGAAAAGTCATGGCGCTGGTGGGGGAAAATGGGGCAGGCAAATCAACCATGATGAAAGTGCTGACGGGTATTTATAAAAAAGATGCTGGTCAAATCCGCTATTTAGGTAAAGAAGTCGCATTTAATGGCCCTAAAAGCTCCCAAGAAGCAGGAATAGGGATTATCCACCAAGAACTCAATTTGATACCTGAATTAACTATTGCAGAGAATATTTTTCTAGGTCGAGAGTATGTGAATGCGTTTGGTAAAATTGACTGGAAAAAAATGTTCAGTGAATCGGACAAACTGCTTAAACGGCTTAACCTTGATTATGATAGCCATCAAACTATTGCTGAGCTTTCTATTGGCGAACAACAAATGGTCGAAATCGCCAAAGTTCTGAGCTTTCAATCACAAGTGATTATCATGGATGAACCCACCGATGCACTAACAGACACGGAAACAGAGTCCCTATTTAGAGTTATCGAAGACTTAAAAGCTCAAGGCTGTGGCATTGTTTATATTTCCCATCGTTTAAAAGAAATTTTTGAAATTTGCGACGATGTGACCGTGTTCCGCGATGGCCAGTTTATTGGTGAGAAACCCGTGAGTGAGTTAGAAGAAGAAAAACTCATTGAAATGATGGTTGGTCGTAAGCTTGAAGACCAGTACCCGAGGGTCGAGGTAGAAACCGGAAACATTAGGCTGCAGCTTGAAGGGGTATCTGGACCTGGTGTAACAAATGCCAATTTCACCCTGAAGAGTGGGGAAATTTTAGGTGTATCTGGCTTGATGGGCGCGGGGCGTACAGAGTTGATGAAAATCATCTACGGCGCGGCGACAAAAAAATCAGGCACGATAAAACTGGAAGGCAAAGCCGTAACACTGAAAACACCACAAGATGGCTTAAACAGTGGCATTGTTTATATTTCAGAAGACCGTAAACGAGATGGATTAGTATTAGGCATGTCAGTGAAAGAAAATATGTCATTGACAGCATTACGTTATTTCAGTCGTGCAGGGGGAAGCCTCAAGCATAGTGAAGAACAGCAAACCGTTAGCGATTTCATTCGGTTATTCAATATTAAAACCCCGTCTATGGACCAAATAATTGGCAACCTTTCAGGTGGAAACCAGCAAAAAGTGGCCATTGCGCGCGGTTTGATGACAAGACCAAAAGTACTGATCCTCGATGAGCCAACTCGTGGCGTAGACGTTGGTGCTAAAAAAGAAATCTATCAACTAATTAACCAATTTAAAAAAGAAGGGCTGAGTATCATTTTAGTTTCTTCAGAAATGCCTGAAGTAATAGGAATGAGTGACCGCATTTTGGTGATGCACGAAGGTCATATCAGCGGCGAATTTTCAGCCAAAGACGCGACTCAGGAAGCCTTAATGGCTGCCGCAGTGGGTAAAAATTATGGCTCAGTTCAGGAGTTATCAGTATGAGTTCAACTACCGCATCATCAAAACGCTGGTTCAGCAAAGCATGGCTGATGGAGCAAAAATCATTAATCGCACTCTTAGTTTTGATTGCCATCGTATCAACATTAAGCCCGAATTTTTTTACGGTTAATAACCTATTCAATATCTTACAACAAACCTCCGTCAACGCCATTATGGCCGTTGGGATGACGCTAGTTATCTTAACCTCGGGTATTGATCTCTCTGTTGGGTCCTTATTGGCCTTAACGGGCGCGGTTGCAGCTTCCATGGTCGGGGCGGAAGTTAATGCGCTAGTGGCTGTTGCGGGGGCATTAGCACTCGGTGCCGCGATCGGTGCATGCACCGGGGTGATTGTTGCAAAAGGAAAAGTCCAAGCTTTCATTGCGACTTTAGTCATGATGCTACTATTGCGTGGTGTGACACGAGTTTATACAGACGGTAGCCCTATCAATACAGGGTTTAGTGATAACGCAGACTTATTTGGCTGGTTTGGTATTGGCCGCCCATTTGGTATTCCTACCCCAGTCTGGTTAATGATTATCGTGTTTGCAGCTGCATGGTATATGTTGCACCATACTCGCCTTGGTCGTTACATCTACGCACTTGGTGGGAATGAAGCGGCTACCCGTCTTTCTGGTATTAATGTTGATCGCATTAAAATAGTGGTTTATGCCTTATGTGGAATGCTAGCAGCATTGGCGAGTGTCATTGAAGTTGCACGTTTATCATCGGCTCAGCCAATGGCAGGTAATGGTTATGAACTTGATGCTATCGCTGCGGTTGTACTTGGTGGTACCAGTCTTGCTGGTGGTAAGGGGCGTATAGTCGGAACATTGATTGGTGCGCTTATCCTTGGTTTTTTAAACAATGGATTAAACTTATTAGGTATTTCGTCAAACTACCAGATGATTGTTAAAGCTGTCGTCATCTTACTTGCTGTACTTGTTGATAATAAAAAGTAACCCTACAGGAAAATTATTATGAAACTGAACAAACTAGCAACGTTATTATCTGCAGTTGCACTGAGTGCAACTGTTAGTGTCAATGCGATGGCGAAAGATAGCATTGCACTCGTCATTTCTACATTGAATAACCCATTCTTTGTGACAATGAAAGATAGCGCACAAAAAGAAGCGGATAAATTGGGTTATGAACTGATTGTTTTAGATTCTCAAGACAACCCAGCCAAAGAGTTAGCAAACGTACAAGATTTAACCGTTCGCGGTACAAAATTAATGTTAATTAACCCAACGGATTCAGATGCGGTGGGCAACTCAATATTAATGGCTAATAAAGCCAATATACCTGTCATCACTTTAGATAGAGCGGCTAATAAAGGTGAAGTTGTCAGTCATGTGGCATCCGACAACCGTATGGGCGGGAAAATGGCTGCTGACTATATTGCACAAAAAACAGGCAATGAAGCTAAAGTGATTCAATTAGAAGGTATTTCAGGTACATCAGCAGCACGTGAGCGCGGTGAAGGTTTTAATACCGGAGCAAAAGAGCACAAATTCAATTTACTGGCGAGCCAACCCGCTGATTTCGATAGAACAAAAGGCTTGAACGTAATGCAAAACTTGTTAACGGCACACCCTGCTGTTCAAGCGGTATTTGCACAAAATGATGAAATGGCATTAGGTGCGTTAAGAGCTTTACAAACCGCAGGCCGTACTGATGTTCTGGTTGTTGGCTTTGATGGAACAAATGATGGTATTAAAGCCGTTGAAGGCGGAAAATTAGGTGCAACTATTGCACAGCGCCCAGACCAAATTGGGATTGTTGGTGTACAGATTGCAGATAAAGTCTTAAAAGGCGAGAAAGTGGATCCAACGGTTCCGGTTGAATTGGAATTAGTGGTTAAACAATAAGATAAAAACCGCCATGGCGCACTGTGGCGGTTTATTTAATTTGCGATCCATTGGGTCATAAAAAAGGAAATAAACGTTATGGGTATAGCTAAGCTGGTGGTTCTCGGTAGTATCAATGCGGATCATATATTAAATGTTAAGCATTTCCCTCAGCCGGGTGAAACTGTTAGAGGCGATCATTACCAAGTTGCATTTGGCGGGAAAGGTGCCAACCAAGCTGTTGCAGCAGGTCGCAGTGGTGCTGACATAACGTTTATTGCTTGTGTTGGTGATGATGATATTGGGGCGAGTATAAAAAAACAGTTATTTCTCGATAATATTAAAACCGAATGCATTGATGCCATTGAAGGTGAAACGACAGGTGTTGCTCTTATTTATGTGAACCAACAAGGGGAAAATACAATTGGTATCAATGCAGGTGCAAATGCGCGACTTACCAAAGAAAGATTAGCTCAATATCAGCAAAAAATTGTGGAAGCTGATGCGGTATTGATGCAACTGGAATCCCCTATTGAAACAGTACAAATGGCTGCTGAAATAGCGAAGAAAAACAATACGAAAGTCATTTTGAACCCTGCACCGGCTCAATCATTACCAGATTCATTATTATCACTAGTTGATATCATCACGCCAAATGAAACAGAAGCTGAACACCTAACAGGTATTGCTGTTAATGATAATCAAGGTGCTCAGGATGCGGCTGAAGCTTTACATCAAAAAGGTATCAGTAAAGTGATGATAACACTCGGCTCTCGAGGCGTTTGGTATAGTGAAAAAGGTAGTGAAGGCAAAATAATTTCTGCATTTCGCGTAAAAGCAGTGGATACTATTGCCGCAGGTGATACATTCAATGGGGCTTACGTTACAGCTCTGCTTGAAGGTAAAGCTGACGAAGAAGCGATTATTTTTGCTCATGCAGCGGCGGCGATAGCTGTGACTCGCCCGGGAGCTCAACCCTCAGTTCCATGGCGTAAAGAAATTGACCAGTTTTTGACTCAACAGGATTAACTTGTGGCAACAATGAAAGATGTGGCACGCCTTGCAGGGGTGTCGACGTCCACCGTCTCTCACGTTATTAACCAAAATCGCTATGTCAGCGAGAGCATTACCATACGCGTTAAAAATGCGATTGAAGAGTTAAATTATGCACCTTCTGCTTTAGCGCGTAGTTTGAAGATGAATCGTACGAATACAATTGGGATGTTACTGACAACAAGTAATAACCCATTTTACGCAGAGGTAGTGCGGGGTGTAGAACGTAGTTGCTACGAACGTGGTTATAGTTTGATTTTGTGCAACACTGAAGGTGACCTTCAGCGAATGAATCATAGTTTAGAAACCTTGCTACAAAAACGTGTTGATGGGCTACTGATTATGTGCACAGAAGTACAGGGGCCATCAAAAAATGTTTTGGCTCGTTACCCTGCTGTGCCAACAGTTATGATGGATTGGTCACCTTTTGAGTCGGAAGGCGATATCATTCAAGATAACTCTTTTCTTGGTGGAGAAATAGCCACTCGTTACCTTATCGAAGCTGGTTTCTCTCGTATTGCATGTATTGCAGGGCCACAAGATAAATCACCAGCAAGAGCGCGTCATCAAGGTTTTATTCAAGCCATGACAGATGGCGGCATTAATATTTATGATGACTATATCATTTTCAGTGATTTTGAATTTGCTGGTGGGTTTGAGTCAATGAATAAATTGCTTAGCTTACCAACCCCTCCCGAGGCCATTTTTGCAGGTAATGATGCGATGGCGGTAGGCGCTTATCAAGCGATATACCAAAAGGGTTTGAAAGTGCCTGATGATATTTCAATCATTGGTTATGATGATATCGATCTTTCGCCTTATATGATCCCACCATTAACAACAATTCATCAGCCAAAAGATAAGTTAGGCCAACAGGCTGTTGACCAACTTATTTATCGTATGGATAACCCAGAGGCAAATGCGAGTGTTTTGGTTCTTACCCCTGAGTTAATTGAACGTCAATCGGTTAAAAAATATTAATTCTTCGCTTTTTTGGTTTTATTTTTTATTAAATTATCACCGTCTGTCTTACTTAATAATAAGAAGACAAAAGCCGAGATAAGCGTAATGACGCCAACGGTAATAAAGGTGTAATGGAAATTATCGACCGTATTGCTATTAGGTTGTCCACCATAGAAGTTTAAGATTGCAGCACTGACTGCGATACCGAAGCTTATCGATAGCTGCTGAGTCACAGCTAACATACTATTTCCCGCACTTGCATTATTGTCTGTTAAATCAGCCAGGCAAATAGTATTCATTGCGGTAAATTGTACAGACATCACCATTCCTAAAATAAATAAAGGTACAACTAACAGATAAATCGACATACTTGGTGATTGTAAGGAAAACTGTGCGATCATTAATCCTATAATAATGGTGATGACAAATAATGTATTACGGTAGCCATATTTAGTTAGGATCCGAGTAACCCCTGATTTAGCAGTGATTGAACCTATTGCTAGTGGTGCCATCATCATTCCCGCCACAACGGCTTCGTAGCCGAAACCTACTTGCAGCATTAATGGCATTAAAAATGGAATACTGCCTGTTCCTAAGCGTGTTGCGATATTACCGCTGATCCCAATAGAAAAAGTGCGAGTTTTAAATAAATTCAAGGGGATTATTGCATGCTTAGTACGTCTTGCATGGAAAATATAAACAAATAAGAAAAGAAAGCCGACTAAAACAATAGTGACTGGAATCGATGTTGAAAGAGACTTATCACTGAATAAGTCTAGGCTGACAGATAGCATGACTAAACCAGAACCAAACAATAAGAACCCTAAAGTATCAAATTTACGTTTTGGCATTTTAAAGTCTGGCATATGTTTTAACGCATAAAAGATACCTAAAACACCAATAGGAATATTAATAATAAATATCCAATGCCAAGTTGCATAGGTGACTAATATACCACCTAACAGAGGTCCCAATATTGGGCCAACTAAACCAGGAATGGTGACAAAATTTAATATTGGTAGTAATTCACTTCGAGGGTAAGCCCTTATTAAGGCTAAACGAGCAACTGGCATCATCATTGCCCCACCAATACCTTGAATAACCCTAGAGGTCACTAAAAAGTTTAAAGAAGGCGAAAGGGCACAAAGTAATGAACCAAAAGAAAACAAGGAAACCGCTAAAATGAATATACGTCTTGTACCAAATCTATCTGCAAACCAGCCACTAACAGGGATCAATAGAGCAACAGTAAGCGTATAACTGACTACGGCGGATTGCATCGCAAGCGGCGAGTGATCAAGGCTTTTTGCAATATCGGGTAAAGCCGTATTCAAAATGGTGGCATCGAGCGCTTGCATGAAAAAGGCCATTGCTGCAATCCATGGAAGGCCTGACATATTTTTAGCTGTTTTGAACATCAGTTACCTATACAAGTAAATTAAAGCTTCAATTGGAGTATTGTTTTGTTAGTCTTGCTTTTGGGTAATTGTTAATAAGTTATAGCAAAGGTCGAGTGCTATTGTACTTTTACCATGAATAATTGCATTGGCAAGTTGTTGATGAATTTCGACCTCTATAACCTCATTATCAGTGATGACATCAAAGTAACGCTGATAAATAGAACGGAATAAATTCGCAAAAGAAATTAGGAAGGGATTGGCACAAGCTTTGTAAATAGTTAAATGGAAATGGTAATCAACTTTCACCCAATGCGCCCTGTCAAATTCTTTGGCGAGTAACTGCATTTCACTTGCTAATAATTGTAATGATTGTTTTTGTTCTTTTGTTGCATGTATAGCCGCAAGATAACAAGCTTGAGGTTCTATTGCGAGTCGAACCATTTTAAAGTGTTCCATCACAACCGATTGCTCTTCACTATTGGACCACCATGTTAAGAGATCTTGGTCTAAAAAATTCCAATTTGAGGGTGGCATAACACGGGTACCTATTTTGGGGCGTGCTAATACCATTCCTTTTGCCGCTAATATTTTTATTGCTTCTCTTATCGCTGTTCGACTTGCTTGGAATTGTTCTGATAATTCTAATTCGCTAGGTAAAGTGGAATCAGGTAAATAGGTGCTGGTTAAAATCAGCTGGCCAAGATTTTCTGCAATAATATAAGAACGATTTTTTTGTGAGGCGGTTTGTTGCTTACTTAATTCCATAATTCATCTCAAAGCATAATTCTTAGATACACATATTACGTGAGTAGGTGCGCAATTGCTGCTGAAATAGTCAATATATAGACCGAATTTAACTTATAAATACCTTTTTGGCTAAAAAAAACACGAACAAAATAAAAATT
>NZ_JAMPNW010000011.1:0-154357 GCF_028479545.1 Providencia sp. PROV201 | reverse complement strand
ACCATCAAGTTGAGTGTGCTCTTTGACGTTGACATCAAAGCCGCCTTTGCCTGCAAAGATACCGGTTTGTTCTTTCACACTGTCGTAGTTGCTGTGTATCTTGTCTTTGCTGGCACTGATATTGATATTTGGCGTGCCACCTATCGTGTAGCCTCCACCGACACTGACATCTTGCTGTTTCGCATCATAACGGTCACTGTCTTGCTCACTTTGTAAGGTGAGGTCACGCCCGACATTGACAGTGACTTGCTCACCACTGACTTGTGCCCCTTTGAGGGTGGTGTCTTGCCCACTGTTTAAGGTGAGTTTGTTACCTGCATCCAGCGTGGTTTCGGTGTGGGTGAGGCCATTGCCTTTCTCATGGCCTTTGCCTTGGTTGACGGAGGCTGAGATATTGACTCCATAGCCACCTTCACCAACGCCCACACCAACCCCGACACTGCTACCTTTGCTGCTATTTTTGCTGTTTGTCTGCTCGGTATTTTGGGCAGAAACGAGGTTGATATCTTGCGTGGCAGACAGTGATAAGTCTTTGCCTGCTTTGAGCTCACTGCCGACGACAGTGATATTACCGCTGTCTGGGTTGCTGTCTTTATTTTTACCGGTTGCGGTAATCGACAGGTTTTGGCCTGCGTTTAAGGTGCTGCCTTGGGACTGGCGGCTGTCGGTGTGGGTTTCACTTTTCGACGATTGGCTGCCGTAAGACACGCTGACGCCAACCGTATTGGTCGCGCCTTTTTGGTAGCCTTTATCACCTGGCTTGAGGTTGTTTGCCGCATTGTAGTTATTGGCGGCCTCAGTTTTAAGGCCATCTAATTCAACGGCTTGCTGGGCTTGAACACCCGATAATACCGCTTTGGTGTTTTGCAGGGCACTTAAACGACCGTCACTTTCTTTGCGAGCTTGCTGTGCAGTGCTGACGGCGGTGTTGAGGGCGCTGCCTGCACTGCCAGAGAGAGAAATACCAAACCCACTTTGCTTGGTTTCAAATGTCTCAGTGCGAGTTCGTTCATCATAGCCCGGGTCGATTTGGACGCTGTCGCCCGTGAGGTTTAAGTCTTTTTGGGCAATCAGGTCAGCTCCTCCCACATGCAGTTTGTTGCCGGCGGTGATGTTGACATTGCCTTGTGTGCTGCCAATGGTGCTGACACTTTGGCTTTGAGTGGTGCCTTTTTCATCTACTTCATGGCGGGAGGATTGTTTACCGACACTAAAGCCAATGCCTCCGCTACTCATTAGGCCGCTTTTTTTCTTCTCTTCGAGCAGATAATGTGAGTCGGTTTCGGTCGCAGCGGTGATATCCACATTGTTGCCAGCGGTTAAGCTGACATCATTCTCTGCAACCACGGAAGAGCCTTTAACGGTCAGGTCGTTCCCTGCGGTAATGGTGACTTTTTCGCCACTGAGCAAGCTGCCTTTTTCTCGCGTGGTTTCATCGTTTTGGATGGTGTGCTCACTGCTGGCGCTTAAGAAGCCTTTACTGCTACGCTGCTCTTCAACATATTTTTTATTTTCTTCCGTGGCGGTATTGAGTGTCACATTCTGTTTTGCATCAAGGGTGATTTCGCCTTTTTCACTGTGGATGGTGCTACCCGTGACGGTGATGTCTTTATCACGCGCCGTGATTTCGATGCCGTTTTGCCCGCTGAAGGTGCTGCCGACCACCTCATGGGATGAGGTTTCATCGACTCGGGAGCCTTTGCTGCTGCCATTGCGCGTTTGCTCTTGGTCTAGCGCGTGGGTGTCTTGAGTTGCTGCCGTGATAGTCACATCTTTCGCTGAGACGCTGATTTTACCTGCTTGGCTATCGACTTGGGCGCCTTCTGCCACCAAGTTGTTACCTGCGTTCAATGAAACGCCTTTGTCGCCACTGAGGGTACTGAGCACCAAACGGTCTTCTTCACGGGTGTTGCTGACGGAAGAACCGTTGCCTTGTGCATCGAGTTGGCTTTTATTGGTGGTTTTATCCGATAGGATATTGATATCGCCACCCGCGTTGACATCTAATGTGCCGCCAGCTTGCGCTTGGCTGCCTTTGACGGTGACATCTTTTCCGGCATTGAGGCTGAGATTGCCACCAGCGCTGAGTTCACTGCTTTGTGCGAGTTGCCATTCGCCGCTGATATGCGCGAGGCTACCAGTCGCATCCATGCCTTCATTACCGCGTTCACCCATTGCCCCCGCAATCACATCAATACTGCCAGTATGGGTGCTTTTCACTGCGGTAATGGATAAATTGTCACGTGCATTGAGCTTGATATCGCCTGTTGCATCCAGTTTCGCGCCTTGTAGTTGAACGTCATGCCCACTTAAGGTGATATCGGTGGCGCTCATTGTCGCTTGACGCAGTGCATCTTGTAAGTTGGTGCTTAACGTGAGGCTATCTGCTTGGATATTGATAGTATCCGCTTTGATATCCCCATCACGGTGCATAAATTGTTTCGCATCGACCTCAAGGCCTTTTTCAGCTAATAAGTTCCCTGCATTATCGATGCTGTCAGCGGATAAGTTCAGTGTCTTACCGCTGATCATCGCCCCTTGCTGTGTCAGGCTAAGTGTCGTGTTAGCTAAATAGACTTTCGGAACCCAGACCGTTTGTGGGCCTTGTGGGGTGTTGATGGTCTCGCTGACTAGCCACACGATGTCCTGTTGCAGGGCAGCGATTTGTGCCGGGGTCAAAGCAACACCGGGACGTAAGTTGAACTCTTCCGCGACTTTAACACCATTATTCATCAGGTATTGATACTGTGCCATGGCATCTTCTTCACGCAGAGAAGGGCGACCAGTAAGTTTCAGCACCTGCTCGCGGACGAGACGTTGTTCATAGAAACCATCCCCTAAACGCTTATGCACATCGGCAGGGGAGTAGCCAACCCGCTCAAGTAGGTAGTCGCTACTGATAAATTTATTTCTGTCGGTAAAGCGCGGGTCGGTGACCACTAAGAATGGGCTGTCTGGGGTTAAGTTCGGACGGAATAAGCCATTATCTGGGATAGAGGTTGCCACATCGCCGATGTGCTGTTTTTCGGTTAACGCCAATTCGGCAGGGAGCAGAGGGCGGTCGATTGGCGAAGTGCCCTCAGCTTGATTGAGCTCTGATTTTCCCTGTTCATTGATGGTGGTATTGAGGTCTTGTTTATTCACGCCATCAATATCAAATGCCAGTGGATTACGTTCCCATTCAGCACGTTCCGCTTTGGCGGCATTCATCGCCGCTTCTAGCGTGGTGATTTGCGCGGCATTGACGGTGGTATTGGTGATATTGGCACTGGTGATGGTGACATTGCCATTACCCGAAATAATGCCATCGATGGTGGTGAGTGCCGTGGTTTTGTCACTACTGGACTGTGGATACCAGTGGCTTTTACTGACATCATAATGGTCGGAATAAAATTCTTTACGGCGTTCATTCACGGAATAGCCAGTATTCTCAATGTGCCCTTTACCTTTGATATCCAAATCACCGGTTGAGGTAATGGTGCTGGCATCATTTTTGAGTAAATCCGTGATATTGAGCGTCATATTGCCGCCCGACAAAATGCGCGCGCCAATTCCTTCGGAGATCAATTTGTCACGGGTGACAGAGCCTGTGACTGAACGTTCGCGTATCCAACTAAAATCATCAATACCGGTTGCAGTTGCCATATCAATGTGTTGATTTGGATCCCACACTTCATAGCGATATTGGTTATGCTTACGCCATACCGCACCATGGTAAGGGGTTGGAGGGGTTTTGATACGTCCTGGTATGCCACGCGACTCATAGAAGGTCATGGCATAACTGCCATCGCTATTGGGGGTGAGCGCCAAATAATTGACCCACAGGGTGGTGACTTGACCATCCTGCTGTTTCACCTTCATTTGTGCGCGTTTATTTTTGGCATCAATGTCTAAGATGGTGCCATACTTGTTATCCAACGCGGCCTGATCGTTTTGAAAGGTCAATTGCTGCGTGGTCGGTGCCATCGCAGTTGGGTTTTTATGGGCCTGAGTTTCAAATGAACGCCAGTAAAAGTTATACAGTTGCTTTTTATAATTTTCGACCTCAGCCTCGCGCTGAATATCTAACCCTTCACGTAAGTTATTCAGTTGACGCGCGGTAATGGAAACAGCGCCTTCCGCTTCAATAAAACTGGCGTTATTTTCAATTAAGTCATCACTGGTGAGTGTGAGGGTATCGCCACTGTAAATCAGCGCTTGGTCGCGGTTGGTGAGTGTTTTTTCTGTTTGTAGGTCAATGTGTTTTGCTGCGGCAATGACGGCCTTTTTCCCCTGATTATCAAGGGTTTTAGCTTTAACGCGGATCTCATCCCCCATCAATGTCGCGCTATTGTTTAAAGCGTCGACGTCGAGCGCCATCTTATCGGCTTCTAACCGATTCAGGTTATTTAGTTTACCTGTTGTGATAGCGAGGTTTTTACTGACCAATGAGCCTTGGTTTGTGAAGTTTAGGCTCGACAGGGTAAAGTCACCCGGTAATAACCAGTCAGTGAGGTTAGTCAAAGTACCCGTGATATTCAGTGTGACCGATTGGTTGCTAGTGAGGGTATCACCTGCGCGGTGCGTGTAGTCCTGCGCCGCGGTCAGCGAAAGCGTTTTCTGACTTTTGATTGTCCCGCCCTGATTATTTATGGACTGGGTACTGATGGCAAGTGACGAACCACTTTGCAGGGTACCTTGTTGGTTTGAGAGGGCAAGCTGAGCCGAGGTGGAAGCGGCATCGGTATTCAGCGCAATATCCCCATTGGCTAACACCTGACCTGATTGGTTATTGAGAGTGTTCACCCCTGAAAACGTCAAGTTTTCATTACTTTGCAGCCGGCCTTGGGTATTTTCGATATTTTTAACGGTCAGCGTGGTTTCTTTACTGCCGTGAACCAGTCCATTTTCACGGTTATCTAAGGCATTGAGTAACAGGCTGAGGCTACCTTGACTGCTGAGAATACCGTTGTGTCGATTATCCAAGGTGAGCGCAATCAGTTTCAGTGCGTTGGTGGAAACCAGTTGCCCTTGTTGGTTTTGGATATCGGCAGCCGTTAACGTCAAGGTATCACCGCTGTGAATTTTCCCTTGTGTGTTATTGAGCTGCGCGATGTTGTAGGTGCCCGCGAGTTGGCTAATGAGGGTACCTTGGGTGTTATCAAGCTCTGTTGTATTCAACGCAAGCTCTCCGAGGCTACTCACCGTCCCTTGCTGGTTTTTAAAGGTTTTTGTTTCCAGTTGTTGGTTTTGATTACTGAGGATTGACCCTGATGTGTTATCAATCAGCGTGGTACTGGTGATATTCAGGGTTTGCTGGCTTTCTATTCTGCCAGATGTATTGTCTAACGCTTGGCTGGTTAACGTGAGGTTTTCACCACTTTGCAGCTTGCCGTGACGATTATTCAGCGCATTTTCAATGGATAACAACAGTTGTTTTTGGCTATACAGTAAGCCGCCTTGCGAGTTATCGACACTCGACGCGCTGAGCTGCAATGTGCCACCGGAGAGTAATTGTCCCTGCAGGTTTCTGACGGACTGCCCTGTGGCGGTGAGGTTTTGACTGGCACTGATTTTGCCTTGGGTATTATTGATTTCGTTGGCAACCAAGAGTGATGCAGAGCCACCCGCTTGCAATGTGCCTTGCTGGTTTTCCAGTGCGTTTGCCGTGAGTTCAACATTTTTCTGGCTTTGGATTTCACCGTTTTGGTTATTCAATGACTGAGTCGTAGCCTGCCATGAATCTAAGCTGCCCATCCAACCCTGTTGGTTGAGAATATTGTGTGCGTTGAGTGTTTGCGCTTGCTGGCTGAAGAGTCGCCCATCGCGGTTATCAATCAGCTGTGCCACTTGAATATCTAAGCGCCCAAGGGCATTGAGTGCCCCTTGCGCGTTATTGACAAGATTAGCGCTAATTGCGGTATCACCTTGGCTGGTTAAAATACCCGCTTGGTTATTAAAATCGCCACTGAGGGTGAACGATAGTGCATCTTGGCTGAGAATTTGGCCTTTTTGCTGATTACTCAGTTGGTTACCGGTTAACGTTAATGTGCCACCACTTTGTAGCAAGCCCGCGGTATTATTGAAGTGATTACCTTGCCACTGCAATGTTTTGCCAGCGCTGACTTTGCCTTGGCGGTTATTGAGGTCATTTTGCGTGTTTACGATGAGCTGGCTACCCGACAATAACTGGCCTTGGGTGTTATCAATATTCTCTGCGTTGAGGTTCGTCTGTTTTCCTGCTTGCAGCGTGCCTTTTTGGTTGTTGATATCCCCTTGGGTATCGAGGGTTAATTGATTGCCTGCTTCTAATAAGCCAGACTGATTATTCACATCGCTCTGACTGATAAGGTCGAGATTTTGGGTCGCAATCACTTTACCCGTTTGGTTATCCAAGTGAGCGGTGTGGATATTGACGTTTTGGCTGCTGATTTCGCCTTTTACATTGTCAATTTGCGCGGTGGTTGTGATATCCAAGGCTTTGCCTGATAGTACTTGACCATCTCGGTTATCCAGTGCTTTGGTAGTGATGGCAACCTGCTTACCCCCTTGCAGTAAACCTACTTGGTTGGCGAGTTGCTGACCGATAGACGCGGTTAATGTCTCATTGGCAATCACTTTACCTTTGGTGTTGTCTAACGCATTTTTTGCAGTGATATCAACGCTATTTTCACCAACGACTTGCCCTTGCTGGTTGTTAATCTTGTTTGCATTCAGCGTAATATCTTTGCTGTAAAGTGTTCCGCTTTGGTTATCAAGGCCAGTCGTTGCATTAAGAGTAAGTTGCTCCCCAGACAGTATTTTTCCGCTTTGGTTATCAATACGTTGTGCATCTACCGTGAGCTGAGTGTCACTTTGCAGCGTGCCTTGTTGGTTGTTAACCACATCTTGAGCGGTTAAGGTTAATTTATCACCTGAGCCAATAAATCCGTTGGCGTTATTCATCTGTTGGCGAGCGACAATATCGAGGGTCGTCTGGCTAATCAGTTTACCCAGTGCATTATTGAGATTGTCCGTGGTGATAGTCACTTTTTGGCTGTTGATAGTACCGGATGCGTTATTCAGCGATTTGCCTGCTTGCAGGTTGACGGCATTCCCTGCGACAAGGTTACCCGCGCGATTATCAATCTGCTCTTTGGCATTCAATACCAGTGTGGTTTGGCTTTTAATGGTGCCCGATTGGTTATCAATCGCATTCGCTGTTAGGCTTAAATCGCCATTCGCCCCGATTTCACCTTGCTGGTTTCTAACGCTATTTTTCACCAGCCAATCTTGTTTGGTATTGCCTAACGCAACCAGCCGGCCCGCTTGGTTGTTCAATGAGTCGGCATTGAAATTGAGGCGATTGGCTTCAATCGCGCCGCCTTGGTTATTCAGTTGCCCAGAAAGCGCAAATTGGCTCTCATTTTGCCCTGTTTGTACCCATGTGCCTTTCTGGTTAAACAAGTTGTTAGCGCTGACGTTCCATTGCGCGGCTTTGACTTGCACTTGCTCGGTATGAATATCGCGTGCGCTGTTGAGTTTGACGTTGTTGGCGTCAATTTTGCCTTGGGTGAGGGCGATATCCCCTTGTTTGGCGGTGAGTGCCAACGTCGAGGCGGCGACTTGTGTTTGGCTTAAATCCAGTGACTGGCCTGCTACTGTGACGTTTTGTTTACTTAAAAGTGTGCCTCGGGTATTAATTTTACCGTCGCTGTTTAAGGTGATATTAGCATCTTTAATAATATTGCTTTTGTTATCACTGCCTGCGAGCACGTTGCCTTGGCTGCGGATATCGCCTTTCGCATTGATATTGACATCTTTTAGCGCAGCTAGTGTGCCGGTATTGCTCACTGAGCCTGTTTGGCTTTCAATGTTTAAGGTGCCGCCGCTGTGCAATTTACCTTGGTGGTCGATGGCGTCTTTAGCGGTCAGGGTAATATCACTGCCGGCTTGGGTGGTGGCTTGCTGCGATGCACTGCCCCAAATCAGCTTACCGTTGCTGCTGACTGTTAAGGTTTTATCCGCTTGGATGTGCCCGCCTTGGTTACGCACGCCCACGCCTTTTTCGGTGCCTACCATGTGGATATAACCGCTGTACATGCCGCCCATTTGCCCCATGTCGATAGCAAACTCAGGTTGTGGGGTTTGGCTCTCTATCGGGGTGGGGTTATTTTGCGTATCAACCTTATTTTTACCCGCGACAACCGCGATTTTTTCTTTCGCCCACACGCCGGAGTTGATTTCAACGGCGCGGGCGAGCAAATCCACATATTGGGTATCGTGGCGGCTATCGGCATTCAAGCCACCGCCTTCAACACGAATAACACCACGCTCGACTTGATACCCCGCGAGGCTACCATCTTGATTAAATTGTGGTTTCCCTGTGGTGAGGGTCATTCGGCCTGCATTGATGGTGCCACAGCCATTACAAATAATTCCCGATGGGTTGGCGACAATCACTTGTGCTTTACCGCCAGCCACTTCGAGGAAGCCTTTAATTTGGCTAGGGTTATTACTGTTGACTTCATTCAGAATAACGCGCGCAGGGGCTTTGTTTGGGTCAAGGTTCGGGTTGCCTTGGATCATCCCCGCGGTTTGTGTTGAAGTCATCACCGCCGAGTTATTGAGGATGGCGCCACGGTTATCGACATCAAATTGTTTATATTGGTTATGGGATATGCCCGAACCATTCGGTGCCGCAATATTGACTTGTGGAATGCCATTTTGCGTGTTGATCACATCAGGACGCTGGTTTTTAGGGGCATTGTTATCGGCAATAATGCTGCTCGCCATGGCTGAACCACCCCACAAGGCTAACCACAGCAGCAGCGAGGTGCGGTGCAGAGTGACCCACAGGCGGCCGCCATTTGAACCGCGCGTTTGGCCTGATTCGGTACTACAGCTTTTAGCTAGCTCGGATACAACACGTAATTCCCCGTGAGTGCGGCTGAAAATTAAACGATAACAATGCTTGTTCATAATGGAGTTCCTTCAAAAAAAACAGTGCAGACACGGGTAAAACTGAAAATGTCTATCGATTATCAAATCAATAAAATGCGATTAAATTTCAAGGTTGAGGCTAAAGCCTGCTGTCGCCCCTGATGTATCGAATTTTTTCGGCTTATATAACGGCACGCCGACAAACAGGTCGTAGCTTAAACGTGATGAAATTGAGCCGCGCAGCCCTAATGCGGTACCCGCGAGTTGATGCCCCACAAGGTATTTAGTGCTCTGGCCTTCAACACGGCCGTAGTCAGCGGCTAAATACAGCTCTTGCCCTTGAGAAAAGGCATTCCACGCCAGTTCGTTGCGCCATAACAGGCCTTTTTCTCCTGACAGCACTTGCTCACCGTCAAAACCACGGACGGTATAACGTCCACCAATAGACATGCGCTCTTGCGGTGTTAGGGCGTGCTGAGTCCATTGACCGCGTAAAGCGGTATTCAAACGCCAAGGTTGTTCACCCAACGTGAAGGGTTGATTGAAACTGATGTCTCCGAGCAAAATCCCCACGCGGGCACTGCCGCTGTGGGTATCTTCTTCTGGCGCACGGCGAGCTCCATACGCACCTGTACCGCGACGCCAGTTGACATTGGCATCGAGTGTGGCATTGCCTAAGAAGCTGCGCTGATTAATACCGACTTCCCAGCCAGCAGTACGGCGACGTTGCTGCTCAATATCAATGTCATTGACCGCGTTACTGGCCGTTTTTCGGTAGGTACGTAAGTTAAGCGTGGTTTTATGGGTTTGATCGCGAAACAGCAACCGTGACACGGTAAATTGTGCGGTATCACTCTTGCCGCTATAACGCAGCACTTCGTTGGCATTGGGAATATTTTGGTGATAATTATATTCATTGTAATTGGCTGCAAAGCCCCAATTGCCAACGGGAATAAAGTAGTTCAGGGTATAAGAACGGTTACCAAAAGGGCCTTTATCAAACAAGTCTTTGCTGATGTTGGCGTAAAACATGTCATTTTGGGCAAACGGCGCATCAATGGCGAGCGTCGCAGAGCCCAAATAGCGCCCCGTACTTTTTGATCCGCTATCGTCCAAACTTAAGCTTAATCGCACAGGGCGTTTTTCTTGCCAACTGACCACTAAGTCACTGGTGCCATCAATCGGGCCGGGTTCGATACGAATATCGGCAGTGACATTCGGTACGCGTTTAAAGTTTTCCAGCCCTTGCTCAATATCACGCAGATTCAAAATATCGCCCGAGGAAGCAGGAACGGCATTCCACAAGCGACCACGCCATGAGGTGCCTTCATCAAAACGAATGGTGTTAATGCGCCCCGGCTGGAGCGTGAGGACTAATTCACCTTGATTCAAGTCTTGTTCCTGAGCCATCACGCGGGTAGTCACATACCCTTTCTCTAAAATGGCATTTTGGACTTTATTGAGGACCAACAAAATCCCTTGGCTACCCAAGCACTGGCCTTTGGCGTCGTTAACGGCCTTTAACGCCCATTGAAAATCGGCGGCGGATTCACCATCAAGGCGAATAGTGGAAATGGTAAAGCAGGGTTGCTCATTTTGCGGATAATCCGGCAGTGACAAATCAGGCTGTTGAATACGTGTATCCACAACGGGGTTGTTCTGCTGTTGTAGCATACGTTCACGTTCTTGCTGGCGTTGCTGTTCACGGGCATCGATAGAGAGTGCTTGGTTGACGGGATCAGCCAATAAGGGGGCTGACATAAAACATAAGCTTAGCAAACTCCATTTTAATGAACGGTGTTGCTCACCAACGTGACCACGCGCGGAGGGTAATGCTTTTTCCTGCATATTTTTGCCTAATTCATAAATCAATACATGTAGTTATCTAACCCAATGAATTAAGGCGGTGCCAGTGATGAAATATCGCTTCAGGGCATCCTTGCTAATACATCCACAAATCCGTTGTGACGCTGATTAAGCGTGAGTTTAAAGTGCGGAATTTAGGGAGTCGCTAAATTTCATTGAGAACGTTATCTTAAGTTAAATTTACTGTTAACATTTACATAAATTGACAAGAAGGACAATAAGATGAAATCGCATTTTTTGGTAAATAAAATTTAATATCAGCTTTTAATTCCGTGATGGGTATTTATTAGTGATTGGAACTGGATTTTCGATTTATACAGAATTTAAATTTAATGAGTGTAGGGTGTTTACTATTCGACATACACAATAATACTTATTATTTTATAATAAGCTCCATTTTATCGTGACATAGATAATTAATTCATTGTTTTTATCTAATTTTTGTTGCTGTATACGTGTGATGATAAGGTTATTTTCACCTTATAGCGATAAACAGATTGGGGGAGATGGTATGGCGAAAGGTTTAAAAATGTTTTTTGCTAGACAATCTAAAAACGATGATCAATTGGTTTCTATTTCTGCGATTACAAAAGACAGTAAAGATGGGCTTATTTGCGAGTATTGCGATGCGAATGTGACTTGGGTGGATTCTTTTGTGCGTTTAGGTAGAACGATATCGCCATATTTACGCTTAGGTCCTAATCAAGAACATTCTGCATCATGCAAAAATAATGTTAGAAGGGCGGTAGAAGTATTGGTTGCAAAGTCTACAAATATTGAAGATACCAAAGATATTTTTCTTTCAGAACAAGGCACATTCATATTTCGGATGAATGTATTGTTAGAGGCTGAATCAGATTTCAAACGAGCAAAAAAAGCGTATGAAGATGAATATGATAGTGAAATTCGGGAGCGTAAGAGTCGAGAGTATAAGGCATCTGAGAGAAGGCTTTCTAATTATTTTAACTCAGCAGCGGGCATAGCAAAAATTTGGGAAAGAATAGAAGAGAGTTCAGATAAAAAGCTGTTATCTGAACTTGTCGTTATCGAATTTAATGGCAAAAAAATCAAATGGAACAATTTTTTTTATGATGAAAGTCGATGGAATTGAGCATCCCGTCGCTATTTACAGTGCTAAGTATTATGGTGATGATATATTTACTATTTTGATACTACGCTTGCGAATACAGGCGTCTTAGTTAAGTCTTTTGTCTGGTTATTTATTTGTTTTTAAATGGTATTAACATGAGTAAAGATGACTATATTCTTCGGGCACTATCAAAAATCTCTCATAAGCGCTGGGAACACTACATTATCAATCGCATTTTTCACAGGTTGAATGACCCTGACCTTGAGTTCGTTTGCCAGCAGTGTATTCGAAAGGAAGGGCACTCTGGAAAAATTTATCTCGCAGACCTGCTTTTTCCACAGCTAAAGTTGTATCTTGAAATAGACGAGGCGCACCATGATAGCGATGAAGCTAAAATGGCTGACGGAATCCGCCGTTTGGACATCATGGAAGCGACTGGATTTATTGAAAAACGAATTCCAGCTAATAACACGACACTGGACAAGATTAATCATCTCGTTGACGAATTCATCCTTCTTGTTAGGGATAGAAAAGCCCAACAGGAAGCCCAAGGCTTATTTCGTCCTTGGGACTATGACAGCCGTTATACCTCTCAAAAGCATATTGACGAAGGCGTTATTGAAGTGGGTCCTTACGCAGTATTCCGATATCACAAGGATGCTTTGCAGTGCTTTGGTTATGGGGATAAAGGACACCACCAATCAGGTAGCTGGCGGGTACCTGAGACTGTTGTAAAAGCAATCGGTTTGGACGGAGATGTAATGGTTTGGTTTCCACGGTTGTATAAGGCGGGGGAGTGGGACAATTCACTTTCTACTGATGGTGACCTGATAACGGAAAAAAGTCTTAATCCAACACGCAACTATAGGGAAACGTGGCGTTATCGTATCGTAATGGCTCACTCTCGTGATGAGCTGAACCGGACACTATATCGATTTCTTGGTATTTTCACTCAAGATGAGCAACAATCATCTGAAGGTGTTAATGTTTTCAAGCGGGTAGATACACGCATCAAGGTTTATACAACATAAAAGTAGTTCTGCATTTTGTAGCTTAGCCATAATTAAATCTCTTGTGGCGTTGAGATTTAATTATGGCTGTTAAAATACTTGAATTACTCGACTAAAAAGCTCGTGCTGAATTTCTATTCGTGAACATTCGCTACAAGCATTAGCCCAAGTCTGGAACGGTAATTAAAAGTTGGGATTGATACGTGCTGATACTCCAGCATGCTCTTTTAGGAGGTAAAGAAGTCCGCCGCCATCAATCAGTTCGATTGGTTTGTCTTCGCAGAAACGATATGCATCTTTACCGTATTGACTTGTACACACCAAAATTCCTTTGTTAGCCCCTTCATTCATCATTGTCCCATAAAGATCTCTAACAGAGCTGACGCCAACGGTGTCTTTATATCTTTTAGCCTGAATCACCACTTTGCCTCCGAGGATCGGACGAGTGTCAAATGCCACTGCATCAACACCCCCATCTTTTGTACCTCTAGTGAGTTTGGTGTCCAGTCCCATTTGAGTGAAAAGATTTGATACTAATACCTCAAATTCTGATGGTGAAAGTTCCATAAGGTTTGGTCGTGTTTCGAGGGCAGATAAAGCGTCGCCTTGTTCAATAAAGCGTTTATCAACCATGTTGAACTCGATAATAGGTTTTACTGCTTGAAGCTCATCTGGCCGCCCTGAAACTTGTGCGCCTAAACTTCTAAGGCATGCGCTCTTTTCGACCCTTCCCAGTTTTATTTGCATGAAATCGTCCTTGTGAGCACGGGCAGATACTAATGTGACTTTGGTGTCATGCCCGCTTGTAGGATCGATAGTTTCGATTACACCGTTAAACAAAACTGACGTTAAAGCAGATGCCTTGTCAGCTTCGAAAAGCTCATGCATTGTACGGAGTGTGATCGCGGCGATTATATTCTGATAGAGTTCTTTTATCTCGCTAATCTTTCGCGCCTTAGCATCAATAGCATCTCTTGATTTGATATATCGGTATTCTAACTCGCGTGGAACTACTGCAATTTCAGGTAAGTTGTATTCAACTACCAACTCTTTGCTATCAGGTAAATAGGCCAATCTAAAGGTTTGGGGAAAGCCCTTCTCAGGATATTCCGACCGTGTCAATACCATTTCACAATAAGTCAACACGCTGTCAGGATCGCAGTTGAGATAGTCTTGCTCAAATTGGTCAATTTCGTCGTGTTGACTTTTTATTTCTTCAAGATAAGCAGTTTTTCGGGTCTGATACTCAGCAACTAAAGCGTCAAGCTCAACTTTCTGATTTAAGAGTTTAACTGAATAATCTTCCTTATTTTTATTGAAAGATTCTTCTGCACTCTGCAATTCTCGATAATATTTGTTCTTTACCCATGGGAAAATAGTCATCCATAGGGCTGGAGCGTTCACGACTTTCATCTCAGGTTCAGGGTCTGGTAAGAGATGTTTGGGGGTTTTGAAGTCTTCGAATTTTGGGCGTTTTTTTAATACCGAAAAATCAATTGAATCGTCAAATTCGAGGGTATGTTCCAGAAGTGTAGAAAGTGCAGTGATATTCTCGGTCAGCTCAGCGTTTAGATCGGAAACTTCATCTTGACGTTCTTCCAGATACATTATTTTTGCTAACTTATCAGCCTCTTTTTGCTCGCGAAGTCTCTGAGCATTATCACGTTTTATTTCGCGTTCTATACGGCGAGTTTCGGCCAAATAATGACGTTCTGCTCTCTTACGCTCACGCTCTGCTGCTGCAACGGCTCTGCCTGTAGCTCGTATAAAACCTTCAAATCCTGATCTCCGTCCCATTCTAACTCCCACAGCCTCCAACCGAAAGTTCAATCTGTAATAAGTGAAATTGCCTCAAGCAACCATCCATTTAATTAAGCACACTTAATTTATGTTATGTTAGCATCAAGCCAATCTATAATATTTAAGAAAAGCAATCTATAGCATTTAAGAAAACTAATCAGTCTATATCTCAAAACATGCAGATTTGTTGCCTTCTGGCTCTATTGGTCACGGCAAACCATTTTAGCAACTTTCGCTCCTGACATAAAACTGGTCACCTGAAGCGTCGGGTGGTCTGCTGTGAGCGAAAAGCTGACGTTCGTAATTGAGTCGACCTGAATCTTGCTAACAATGCCGTGTGTCAATCAACTGGGAACAGTCACGTCAGCCCTCTAAAATCACATATAGCGGGGGGAGGTCAGAATAACACACTAACTTTCACACTGAGTGATATAATTGCTGTGGGACAAAAGATAAAGGACGACATGAAGTGAATTTCCTATCTACTCAGCAAATACATGATCAATGCCTAACAACAACACAAGAAGTTATTGAAAGACTTGGATGGACTAATATCTCAGTAGGCGTTTTGAGCGATGAAGAGAGACGCCTGCTTGAAGACGAAAATTTACAAAGCCAGTTGAACTGGCGATGGGCGATGCAGGCCTATAGCGGTAACGCTGAAGACGGAATACTGGATATAACGTTAAAGCTGATCGATCGTGAAGAGCCAGAACAGCTTCAGGCGGTTATCATTTGTAAATTCGACTGTCGCCGTGAGCAATTCTCAATTTGCATGTTAGAAAACTTCATTTTAGATGAAGATACCGACCTAACAGGCAACGTGTTGATCATCGCACTTATTTACGCGACTACCTTTTGCCAGCTCGAGGAGCTTGAAGACGTTTATATTCAAGATCCTTCTGAAAATGCACTACCGCGTTATAGGAGTTACGGATTTGCCCAGGTATGGCATGACCACAGAAAAATGTCTGCAAATGTGTGCGACATCCTCAATACCATAAAATTGAAAGTGGATGGCATTGACTCAGATGAAGAATGACAATCTCAATCAGCAGTCGATGGGCTGTTTGTTTAATGAAAATATTTGTTGTAATATTACCCATAAGATCTGTAGCTAAAGAGGTTAAACATGATCAAACAACATAGAAAAATCACTTCTAGTAAAGCTATGGCTAGTGCAAGACGCTCTCTCGACTTCTGGGCTTCCATCGACGGCAACAAACTTGCCAAAGTTGGTCAGAAGGAAAAAGACATGGATATGGTCGGGCCGAAGAAAGGAGTAAAGCCAGTAAGCCTCGGATAATATTCATCATCTCTATCAAAAAATAAGGCTGCCATTGGGAGCCTTATTCATATCGTAACTGTTTTCCATATCCAAATTTGCTCTTCTCTTTGCTGAGCTGCTGTATAGCGTATGTAACCTTTCCCCAGAACGTAGGGGCGTTATTCCTACTAGGTAAACCTAAAAATGCTAGAGACAGCAATGTCTGCTTCTGGCACAGAGCAGACATCTAGCTCTGTGTTGTTATTGTACCAGCTCAAATTTGAGCTGGTACAAATAAAATACCCAATTAGCGATATCCCTCTTATCCCGCCTTCTATAATACTTCCCCTGTCAGCTTCTTCAATAAAATCAGCCCACCATTGCATCATAGGACGTCTTTGCTCTAGGTAATCACTGCGGTTGTAGGCGCGTCTAACTTCATTTTTATCAACGTGGGCGAGGGCAGCTTCGATAACATCGGGTGGGAAGCCCTATTCATTGAGTGCAGTACTGGCAATTGAACGAAGGCCGTGAGAAACCAATACACCACCAAACCCGGCGCGTTTTAATGCAGCATTGACGGTTTGGCTATTCATCGGTTGAGTCGGCTTGATACGGCTAGGAAAGATAAACTCACGATTACTACTGAGTGGTTTCATTAGCTCTAGAATAGCTAAAGCAGCGTCAGACAATGGAACGGTGTGCTCACGGTTCATCTTCATTCTAGCAGCCGGTATCTTCCATTCCTTGGTTTCAAAGTTGATTTCGTCCCAACGGGCTTCAGCGGCTTCGGCAGGGCGGGAAATGGTAAGTAGCTGCCACATAAACAAGCATCGAGTAGATAGGCTAATACTAGCTGTACGCATTGTCTGCATGAGCTTTGGTAGCTGATCAGGGGGAATACTTGGCATATTCTTTTTCTTGGGTTTTTCAAAAGCCTTGCCAATATTGATACTCGGTACGGCATCAATTAAGCCAGTATTTTGAGCATAGATCATCACTTCGTTGATTCGCTGACAAAGGCGGCGAACAGTTTCTAATGCACCTCTGGCTTGAACGGGCTGTATTGCTTGAACCAGTATATGGGCTTTTATATCGGTAACGCAGATATCACCTATAGCGGGAAAGACATCTCGTTCAAGTGAACGCCAAATATCATTACCGTAGTCTTCTGTTACAGTGGACTTCTTCACTTCCCACCAACGTTCAGCAACAAGTTGAAAGGTATTTGCCTTAGCCTCTAAGGTGTTACGGACTTGCTCTTTATGGTGATCTTGAGGGTCTATCTGTTTAGCGAGCAGTGTTCTTGCTTCAAGGCGGTAACTGCGTGCATCAGCAAGGCTGACGGCAGGGTAAGAACCAAGGCTCTTTTTAGCTCGCTTTTTAGTGAGAGGGCGAATGTAGCGAAATGACCACAGCTTGCTGCCATTGGATTTAACCAATAGTTCTAATCCATCGCCATCATAGAGAACATAATCACTCTGTTTTGGCTTTGCTGCGTCGATCTCTTTTGCGGATAAGGGTTTGTCTTGCCATTTTTGATGTTCCATTGTTTTTAGGCACCTCAAAAACTACAAAGGTTACGAGGTGCCTATCAAGGTGCCTAAGATGATTGGATTTAATTAGGTGACATCAGACTGTGCAGGACATAAAAAAGCCCACAACTCATTGAGTTAGCGGGCTTTTCAGTCTTCTTTGGACGTCCTTAGAAGATAATTTGGTGGAGCTGGCGGGAGTTGAACCCGCGTCCGAAATTTCTACATCCTCGGTACTACATGCTTAGTCTAGTCTTTAAATTCATTTGCCAGCTGCGGACAGACACGCCACCAACAAACTATCCTGATTAAATTTAACGCTTCAACCCCAGGCAAGGCATCCACGCGATCTCTTTTGGGTTTGACCTCTCTTGATCCCCGTCCTAAGAGCGGAGGCTAGGGAGAGAGGGCTCTAAGCAGGTTATTAAGCTGCTAAAGCGTAGTTTTCGTCGTTTGCGACTATTTTTTTGCGGCTTTTTACGAGGCCAACCGCCCCTCGGCATGCACCTTGGGTTTCGCAAATCCCGTCGAATCCAGAATCAGCCCCAAGTTGTTGAGCGCAGTATAACAGAAAAATACTCTATAAAGCTAGAGGTTAGCGATTAGAATGTTTCATTATACGTGCTTTATCGAGTTGCCATTCACGTTCTTTAATGTCAGAACGTTTATCGTGAGATTTTTTACCTCTGGCAACACCAATTTTAACTTTACACCATGCATTTTTCCAGTAGAGGGAAAGTGCAATAACGGTATAACCTTCACGATTAACTTTACCGTAGAGTGTATCTAATTCACGTTGATTTAAAAGTAACTTACGGCTACGAGTTGGGTCGCATACAACATGCGATGATGCAACTGTCAGTGGAGTGAAGTTTGCACCGAATAAATAAGCTTCACCGTCCCTTAAAAGAACGTAGCTATCTCCAATGTTGGCTTTGCCTGCTCGGAGTGATTTAACTTCCCAACCTTGTAGGGATAGACCCGCCTCGAACTCCTCTTCGATAGAATATTCGTGGCGAGCACGCTTGTTCATAGCAATTGTTGCTGAACCGGGTTTATATGGTTTTTTCTTTGTCATAGTGCAATCATTATACTGTAAGCTGAGTTGAAAGAAATCTTTCTAAGCTGATATTTTTTTGATTGTGCAAATCTTGCCCTATGTGGGTTTTGTTTTTTGTTTAACCAATCAAAGGTGGTATTATACGCTCAGTTTTTGGGGATAGGAATTGATATGCCACAGATTAGCCGCTCTGCGTTAGTTCCGTTTAGCGCAGAACAAATGTATAAACTCGTTAATGACGTTATTTCATATCCAAGCTTCTTGCCAGGGTGTGTCGGTAGCCAAATTATTAGTCATAGTTCTGAAGAGATGACCGCCTCTGTTGAGGTGTCAAAAGCAGGCATTAGCAAAACTTTTATCACAAAAAATGTGCTAGAAGATAACAAGTGCATTCATATGCAACTTGTGGAAGGGCCATTTAGTAAATTAGCGGGTGGTTGGAGATTTATTCCTTTAAGTGCGGATGCTTGTAAAATCGAATTTCACCTTGATTTTGAATTTACAAATAAATTGATAGAGCTTGCATTTGGCAAAGTTTTCAAAGAATTAGCAAACAATATGGTCCAAGCTTTCACTTTAAGAGCAAAGGATGTTTACAGTGTCTGAGCTGAACATTGAAGTGACATATGCGCTTCCTGAAAAGCAATTTTTGTTATCAGTTAAAGTTAAAGAAGGTAGCACAATAGAAGAAGCAATACTTGCTTCTGGCATCCTAGCCCTTAGGGATGATATTGACCTTAAAAAAAATAAGATTGGTATTTATAGCCGACCCGCTAAATTGACTGATTTAGTGCAAGATGGGGATCGTGTTGAGATTTATCGACCTTTGATTGCTGATCCAAAAGAATTAAGGCGTAAACGAGCCGAAAAATCTAAAGAAGCTAAAAATAAGTAACTTTATTCTATTGTAGCTAACCGAGCAAAAGCTCGGTTTTTTATTGAAATTTATTTAGTTAAAATGAGATTAAATAAATCTATAATAAAGGCACTCATAATAACAACCCGCCTGAATAATTTTTCAAAAGACAGGCTGTTATTATCATACTAGGTGGCCCTAGTGTCTTATGGTTAGTCAGCGGCTTTAGTTTCTGATACTTTTGTTTCAGCGGCTTCCATTGATTCCTGCGCGGCAAGATTTTTCTCGTTTTTGATGTCAGTCAGAATGCCATTACGATCAAAGATCAGAGTTAAAGTTTCTTGCTGAACTGGGTCATGACCAAGTTCTTGGCGGAAAACATAATACCAAGTCTGAGTACCAAACGGGTCAGATAACATTGGCGTGCCCAAAGTATAAGCGACTTGTTGCTGTGTCATTCCTTTTTGGATCTTAGCAACATCTTTCGCTGTGAGGTAATTACCTTGGTTAATGTCCGGGTGATAGACAAGACGTTCCATCATTGAACAGCCCGTAGACATTAATGCGAGTGATAGTGCTGCAGCAGTTAACAATTTATAACGCATGGATATCTCATTCCTTTTGGAGTCAGAACATCAATGATAATCGACATTGATACAATTTAAAACCTTCCTTATCGACTCTAAGACCACATAAGCATAAAAAAGTTGTCAAAAATTATGCTGCAAGTAACTCTTTCGCGTTGGCAAGCGTATTTTTTGTTACCTCAGAACCAGCAAGAAGACGCGCAAGTTCTTGTAATCTGGCTTTTTTATCCAGTAATTGCATGTGAGTTTCTGTTTCTACACCGTTTGTCTCTTTACTCACATAAAAGTGATGATGACCGCACCCAGCTACTTGTGGTAAATGTGTCACGCACATCACTTGCGTTGACTCACCTAGTTCACGCAGTAACTTCCCTACAATTGCTGCGGTTGGTCCACTAATACCGACATCGACTTCATCAAATATTAATGCAGGGGTATCCATTTTTTTAGCAGTAATGACTTGGATAGCTAATGCTATACGTGATAATTCACCACCCGATGCAACTTTAGCAAGCGCTTGGTGTGGTTGTCCTGGGTTAGTCGTCACATTGAATTCTACTTTACAGGCACCATCGATTTGTAGTTGTTCAGGTATAAATTTTACATCAATAGTAAATAGGCCATGAGGCATTGAAAGTTGATGCATACTATTGGTAATTAATGTACTTAACTCTTGTGCATAATGTAAACGTACATGGTGTAAGCGTTTTGCACATTCGAGAGCTGTATGATGATTCGCTCGTACTTGTGCATTTAAGACTTCTGCGTCTTCATTCTGATTGGCTATCTGTTCTTGTTCGCTTAGTAATTGCTGAAATAATTCAGGTAAGGCTTCTGGTGTGACATGGTGTTTACGCGCTAAGTTGATTTGTTTGGAGATGCGTTTTTCCAGTTCAAACAAGCGATTAGGGTCAAGCTCATATTGGTCACAATAGTGCTTGATTTCATCGCTGACTTCGCTGACTTGTATTGATGCTTCTTCAAGCATATCAAGTAACTCTGAGAATTTAGGATTGAGAGCAACCAAGTCAGTCAATTCATTTTTTGCCATATTTAATAAGCTAATAACATTCGAATCATCATTTTCGGATAGTATTTGTGTTGTTGTTTGCCCAATAGCTAAAAACTGCCCATGATTAGCGAGTTGCTTATATTCTTGGTCTATTTCTTCAAACTCTCCTTGAACAGGGAGGAATTCGTTTAGTTCTTTCAGATGATATTCCAGCAGTTGCTGCCGAGATTCACGCTCTTGCACCTGCTTTTGAAAGACGGCTAATTGTTGGCAGGAATCATGCCATGTTTGCCATGCCTTTTTCATTTGAACCAGTAGTTCTTGCTGGTTGGAATAGGCATCAAGCAAGGATTTTTGATGAGAGCTATCTAGCAAGAGCTGGTGTGCGTGTTGACCATGGATTTGAATCAGCAATGTGCCTAGTTCTCTAAGTTGTGATAAAGGAACTGAAACGCCATTAATAAAGCCACGGGAGCGACCATCTGGAGAGATAGTACGACGTAATAAGCACTCATTTTGGTTATCAAGTTGGTGTTCTGTAAGCCAATTGGCAGCTAATTGTGCATCTACTAAGGAAAAGCGAGCGCAAAGGTCAGCACGTTGTGCACCAGGGCGTACCATATTGGCTTCACCTCGATTCCCTAGACACAGGCCAAGTGCATCAATAGCAATAGACTTACCCGCACCTGTTTCACCGGTTATGGCGGTCATACCATTACGGAAATCAATTTCTAATTCACGTACGATTGCAAAATTATTAATTGTTAGTTGGGTAAGCATCTGCGCTCTCCTGTAAAAATACACACCTGTGTTTTAATACAGTGTATGACTGTTTTTTTATACAGTAAAGAGGCAGAATGAAAAAATTAGAAAGTTTTTTTAGCCCAGCCTAATTTTGAACTTAACGTATTGAAATAATTATAATCTTGTGGATGAACTAAATTAAGATTTTTATTACTACGTTTAACAATCACTTCCTCGCCATCCTGAATAGGAAGCATGATTTGGCTATCACAGCTGACTTCATAATCAATATTTGTTCGTAAAAATTTCAGCCGAATACTGCTGTCACTGCTAATGACCAGTGGTCTTGAGGATAAGGTATGTGGAAACATGGGCACCAATACAATCGCGTCCAAGTTTGGGGTTAAAATAGGGCCACCTGCGGAAAGAGAATAAGCTGTAGAGCCCGTTGGTGTGGCGATAATCAAGCCATCAGAACGTTGAGAAAAGGCAAATTTTTCATCAATGTAGACCTCGAATTCGATCATATGCGCAACTTTGCCAGGGTGGAGAACAATCTCATTAATTGCGGTGCTTTTACGTGCTTTTTGGTTAGCTTTAATAACTTGTGCTTCGAGCAAAAAACGTCTTTCTTCACGATATTTACCGTCAAGAACACTCGAAAGTTGTTGTAATGCGTTATCAGGGTCTAAATCAGTAAGGAAACCGAGATTACCACGATTTACACCAATAACTTTATTATTATACCGAGATAAAATACGAGCAGCACCAAGCATGTTGCCATCACCGCCAACGACGACAACTAAATCAGCCTGTTGGCCTATTTCAGTTAATGTCCCAGTGTTGGCATTAGTTAATTTTAAATCTTTAGCAACTTGTTTATCGATAATGGCATGATAATTTTTTGAAATTAACCAATGGTATATTAATTCATGAGTTGCCAATGCCTCAGGGTGCCTAGGGTGCCCGACAATGCCTATCGTTTTAAAATGTGTTGGTGGTGTATTATTGTCCTTTCGCATACTTTTTTGGCCTCTGATTGTATGACTTCCCTTGAATCCCTGTATTAGATCCCCATAATACTCTCATATATGGGATTAATGCTAAATACGCGGAGATATTCATGAGTAGTAAAGACCAAAACATGCATGATGAGCAAGCTTCTGAGCAAAATGAATCACAAAAAGTTCAAGTAGAGCAAGAAGTAGACGTTCAACAAGCTGATGAATTACAAGCAGACGAACAAGCGTTAGCCGCGCGTATTGCTGAGCTTGAGCAACAATTAGAGGCTTCACAAAAAACTGAACGTGAAGCAATGTTGCGTGCACACGCCGAAATTGAAAATATTCGTCGCAGGACTGAGCAAGATATCGAGAAAGCACATAAATTTGCATTGGAAAAATTCTCAAATGAATTATTACCAGTGATTGATAACTTAGAACGCGCAATAGATGCTGCAGACCATGAAAGTGAAGAGTCTAAAGCGATGTTAGAAGGGCTAAATTTAACACTGAAAACCTTCTTAGATGCCGTGGCTAAGTTCGGTATTGAGCCTGTAAGTGAAGTGAATGTGCCATTCAATCCTGAAGTTCATCAAGCGATAACGATGATTGAGTCACCAGATCACCAAGCTAATCATGTGATTAATGTGATGCAAAAAGGGTACACGCTAAATAACCGTTTACTCAGACCTGCAATGGTTATTGTATCTAAGTAATTGATAAAATGGGATGCATAAGTATCCCATTTTTTCTATGTCTACAATCTGAAATTATTCATTAATCACTGGCGCCCAATCAATGGGGGTTTTGCCCTGCTGAGCTAAAATTTCATTTGTTTGTGAAAAATGTCCACATCCTAGAAAACCACGGTGAGCAGAAAGCGGAGAAGGGTGAGGTGCTTTCAGAACATGATGGCGTTTGGTATCAATAATTTTACCTTTTTTCTGGGCATGCGAGCCCCAGAGTAAAAAAATCACACCCTCAGTATTTTCATTAATTGCTTCAATGACTTTATCTGTAAATGTTTCCCAACCTAAATGCGCATGGGAATGGGCATTGCCTTGTTCTACGGTGAGGACGGTATTAAGGAGTAAAACGCCTTGTTGAGCCCAACTGAGCAAGTAACCATGAGCCGGCCTTTGAAATCCATCAATATCCTTTTCGAGCTCTTTATACATATTCACTAATGATGGGGGTGGCTTAATTCCAGGAAGTACGGAAAAAGAGAGACCATGGGCTTGCCCTGGTCCATGATAAGGATCTTGTCCTAGGATAACCACTTTAATATCGGAAAGCTCGGTATACTTAAATGCATTAAAAACGTCGTCTTGAGCAGGGTAGATAACCTTACCATTTTTACGTTGCTCTGCGACATACGCCAATGTTTCTTTGAAATAAGGTTTTGATTTTTCAGGGCCAATAACATCGTGCCACGTAATGGAGTTTGACATGAAATATTCCATAACAATGAATTTATGAAGGAACAATTATATGAACCAGTTGATAGCTATAAGCTTACTGGTTCATGAGGGAGAGATAAAGCCCTGATATTGACGATTAATTTAAAAAAAATTGAAATTTTATAAAAATAGTTAAAAAAACAAATTATGAATTTTGATTTAAATCATAAAGTTGAGCTGAGTAAATTAGTTGCTAAGTGGAATAATTGATAAATATCAAAGAAAAAAGGGGTTCTAGCTGGTATAAAATACCTATATACATTGGTTAGACCAAATATCCAATTGCAAGTTTTCATAAGATTAATGGTTAATGTAGCTTCGATTTATTAAGCAAATCGAATGCAATCTAGCTCGAACGTGGAGGTCGACATGATTACAGGTATTCAAATTACAAAAACTGATAATGCAGCATTGTTGAATTCGTTCTGGTTACTCGATGACGAAAAAAATGAAGCTCGTTGTGTTTGTGCGAAAGCCGATTATAACGAAGGGCAAATCGTTGCTAAAGACGAATTAGGTGCTTTTGAGTATCGTGAAGTTCCTTTAGAAATGAAACCAACTGTACGCGTTGAAGGTGGTCAGCACTTAAATGTTAACGTATTGAGCCGTGAAACATTAGAAGATGCAGTCAAAAATCCAGAAAAATATCCACAATTAACAATTCGTGTTTCTGGTTATGCTGTGCGTTTTAATTCATTAACACCAGAACAACAGCGTGATGTTATTACTCGTACTTTCACTGAAAGCTTGTAATAAATATTAAATATAATTACATCTAGTAATGTATATTAAATTCTAAAGCCATTGTTATCAATGGCTTTTTATTTGTTACTAATAAAGTTGATTATTTCCCTCCTTGGTTATTTGTATTTCAATATTCTTCCAACAAATACACTTGTTAGGGAGAATTCATGTTATTATCTACACAACAAACACTATCAAAAAAAGATGAATATGTTTTTGTTAGAGAAAATTTAAATATTTATTTACGGCAAGAACACCAAGAGATTAAACCTTGCATAACAGAACAATGGCCTAAAAATATATTAAGAGAGGATTTTTTAGGAGGGCATGCTCAACAAAACGATTATATTTTAGCTTTACTATCGCAGGGGGCCTATCATAAAGATTGGCGGAATATACAAGGAGTTGAAAGATTAAATAATAAAGAGATTTATGATCTTGGAATTAACGCTGAATTATTAAATGACGATCAAACAGGATTTCAAGCTAATATCTGTCGATTTAATGATTTATATATTCTTTGTTTTGCTGGTACTAATGATATTATCGATTTTTACAGTAATATTCGTCAAGGTCTTGGTTTTTATGAGTTTCAATATTATCAAGCTGTTAACTTGATGAATATTTTATTCAATGCAGTAAATGGAAATACGATTTGCACGGGACATTCATTAGGAGGAGGACTAGCTTCAATTGCGGCGTTAGCGAGTCAATCCCCCTGTATTGCATTCAGTCCTGCAGGGTTGGCAAAAAACACTATTAATAATATTGGGATTGATTATCACATTGCTGAAAAAATGGCACAAGAAGGGTTGATACGCTATTACACGGTGCAATATGACTGGCTCGATAGATTACAAAACTCTTTACCGATCCCTTCTGCGTTGGGAAATTGTATTAAAATGGCTTATAGCGAACATAGTTCTTGGAAAGATTGGTTACCGACCCGTTTATTGACAAGAAGTTTTATTGCTCATTCAATGCTTAAAATTATTAGGGTTATGTGCAAGTATAAACCATGGAATAATTGGAATGCAATTACAGGTGAATATAATAAGGTAAAAGAAATACCATTAGAAACGTTTCCAATTAAAGAAGAAAAACAGGAAATGAGTTGGCAAGAGTGTTGTGAAAGTGCAATAAGAAAAGGGAATATAACTGAGTTTTCAGCACTTTTATCATTAGGCCATAAACCTTGTGACATTAATTTTCTGGCTCAACACTCAGTTAGAACGGCTAATGGGCAATTTATGAAAATTTTAATTGAATCCCGATATGGTCAAACAATTAAAATGTTTCAATCAAGAGAACAAAAAAGTATTCTACATTTAGCGGCGCAAAATGGCTGTTTTGTACAATCACAACTTTTATTAAAAAATGGGTTAGCAGTTAATATTAGAGATAATTTTGGGAATACTCCTTTACACGATGCCTTAAATAGCCATGCTCTCGATGTTGCTGCATTATTATTAGAGAATGGGGCTGATTGGCGAATCAAAAATAATAAAGGGTTAGACTGTAAGGATATACTTGGTAACCACATTATTAAATATGATTTATTAACGCCTGAAGGTAAACAAATGCGAGATAAAGCTTTTCAAATGATGAGCTAAATAAAAAACGGGCCTAAACCCGTTTTTAGTGACTAGCTTTTGTCGTTATCTGTTGATACGGAAGGGCTAGCAGGAGTACGACGTTTCCCAATATTTTTCTTGTCGCGATGGCGTACTTTTTCTTTTTTCTTGGCTTGTTCTTCTTTTTTCTTTTCTTTACGCTTAGCAAGTACTTTCTTCGATGGTTTTGGTTTATTTAACATCGCTTCTGAAGGGGCTTTAGTTGTTGGACGTAAAGAATCCACAACACGGATCTTGATAGGCTCTTCAATATAACGAGTAATTTTACCAAATAAAGGGAAATCATGCGCTTCGACTAAGGAAATTGCCGTTCCTTTACGGCCCGCTCGACCAGTACGACCAATACGGTGCAAGTACACATCAGCAGTTCTCGGTAAGTCAAAGTTAAATACATGGCTAACGTTTTCGATATCTAAACCACGAGAAGCCACATCTGTTGCAACGAGTACCTTAACTTGGCCATCAACTAGGCGGCGTACAGCTTCATTGCGTTTAGCTTGTGGCATTTCACCTTCGAGATAGCAAGGCTCGATACCGGCCTCACGTAGCCATTGAACTAATTCGCGTAAACGCTCACGCTTACGTACGAAAACGATGGCTTTGGTGACTTCGTCTTGTTTTAATAAATGGCACAGTAAGGCTGTTTTATGCTCTAGCGTGTCAGCTCGGTAATGAAATTGCTGAATTTTTTTACGTTCACGACGAGAAGGGTCTGCATCAATTTCAATTGGGTCTTCTAATAAGCGCTCAGCAAAATCACGAATCGCTTCGCCTTCAAGAGTGGCAGAAAACAGCATGGTTTGCTTACGCCAGCGTGTTTCACCTGCGATTGTTTCTATGTCATTTGCAAACCCCATGTCGAGCATGCGGTCAGCTTCATCAAGGATCAAAATTTCAACGGCACGGCAGTCAAAGTTTTCTTCCTTAATATATTGGAGTAGACGGCCTGTTGTTGCGACGACAATGTCTTGATTTTCGCTGAAAACTTCAGCGTGATTCATATAAGCTACACCACCCGTGATTGTAGCGATATCTAAGTGATTATGGGCGCATAATTCTTTTGCTTGGTCAGCAACCTGCATGGCTAATTCACGCGTTGGCGTGACAACTAGAACGCGAGGCGGACCTGATTTCTTTCTAGGGAAATCAAGTAAATGTTGGATCGCAGGCAGTAAAAACGCGGCGGTTTTACCTGTTCCTGTCGGGGCTGAACCTAATACATCGCGGCCATCCATTGCAGCAGGAATGGCTGCCGCTTGAATAGCGGTCGGACGTTGATAGCCTTTGTCTGAAAGCGCATCTATTAGGCTTTCATCAAGTTCAAGTTCAGTAAAAGTGGATGCAGTCATGATATACCTCTATTTGGGGCGCTGATTATAAACAGGTTAGCAAAATTGTTCACCTGAAAAAATCAGCTTTGCTCAAGTGTAACTGTTTTCATTACGGACAGGGAGCGATATATCGATACATATGAATGAAATACAGGGAAGATAAATAATTGAAGGAGGAGAAAGCTCCTCCTTCATCATGCTTAGCTAAGTATATTAATTAACCATGTATGATAAGGAATACCAACTAAGTCAATGAGCACCGCACCACTGAGTGGCACAATCATGAAAGCTTTCATTGATACTTGTTTGTAACGTTCACATACAGAGGACATATTTGCCATTGCATTTGGCGTTGCGCCTAAACCATGCCCCATTAAGCCAGCACACATTACCGCGGCATCGTAGTTTTTGCCTAATAAGCGGAAAATGACAAAGACAACTAATAGAATTAAAATAATGACTTGTGCCAATAATATGGTGAATAGTGGCAAAGCAACAGCTTTTAGTTCCCATATTTTCAGTGACATCATAGCCATAGTTAAAAATAGGCCAAGTGAAACTTCAGAGATAAGGTCAACCGATTTTTGGTTAATACGGAATAATTCTACTTGGTCATTAACATTGCGAATTACGATTGCAATGATCATCGCCCCAACATAGCTGGGTAACGAAAACCCGGTTGCTTTAGTAAATTGCGCTGAAGCGAATTGGCCGATGACCATAATCCCTAGGACGAGCGCCAGCATTTTTAGAAAAGCATGAGCATCGATAGATTCAATTTTCCCTGCGATAGTTTCAGGAACTTGAACTCGCTCAACGTTTTCATCTGCTTTAATCTGCACATTAAATTTCTTAATTAAGAATGTTGCAATAGGGCCACCGAGTAAACTTCCTGTAATTAGGCCAAAAGTTGCCGCGGCAATTGCTGCAACTGTTGCAGATTGCACACCAAGGCCTTCAGCCATTCCACCAAAGGCAGCCGCACCGCCATGGCCCCCAGTAAGTGAAACACCACCAGCCATGATACCAATAACAGGGTCAACACCGAGTAAATGCGCAAGGCCTGCACCAAAGGTGTCTTGGAAGATAACCACAAACCAGCAGATAAACAGGTAGATAAAGAGTAACCGGCCGCCACTTTTTAAGATGCGGAAGCTGCCATCAATACCAATAGTCGTAAAGAAGGCGACCATTAAGAAGGTTTGTAAACTGGTATCAAAGTTGATTTCGGCTAGGTTAAATGATTTAAGCCCCCAAATGATCAAACTAACGAGAAAACCACCAATGACGGGAGAAGGGATACAGAAGCGTTGTAGCCATTCGATGCGTTTTTTTAAGTGGATCCCCATGAGTAGGCAGATCACCGTTAGGAAGAGGGTGGAGAGTGTGTCGAGGTGTAGAATCATATTTTTCCCTTTTTAACTGTTGTCTTTCACGCTACAGCGTTGTTGGCCGCGCTCCGTTACCCTAGTCACATACTTTTGTATGCTCCTAGGGATAACGTCACTTGCCGCCTAGCTGTAACGCGAAATTCAATAGTTAAAAACTATTAAGTCATTGCGCTACAGCGTTGTTGGCCGCGCTCCGTTACCCTAGTCACATACTTTTGTATGCTCCTAGGGATAACGTCACTTGCCGCCTAGCTGTAACGCGAAATTCAATAGTTAAAAACCATTAAGTTATTGCGCTACGGCTAGTTTGATAATCAACTTCAAAGCTATTTTTATTGTGGTGTTTGAAAATTAATTATCTTAACAGCGTGAGAAACAGTGTATTTATCAGTCGAGTTGTTGTGTTGTTTTATTAGAATAAGTATTGGTAAATCAAATAAGCCGCGAGTTTGGCAGTATGGTTGTCAATATCAAATTCAGGGTTGCATTCTGCGATATCAAAAACAGCAATTTTTTGGCTGTGCTTGATAATGGCAAATAGTTCATCAAAAATTTCAGTGGAAATGCCTTTCGGTGCAGGCGCACTCACACCCGGTGCGATAGCTGCAGAAAATACATCTAAATCAACGGTGACATATAAATAGTCTACAGCGTCAATAAAGTTTTTAATTTTTTCAATAGCTTGAGGTAGCTTGGAATAAGCTAACTCTTTATCGCGGATATATTGGCAACCCAATTTATCTGCGGTATCGAATAGGACTTTTGTATTGCCATGATCAGCGATGCCTAAACATAAATACTGGAAAGGACGTTGGTGTTGCTGACACAGCATGGCGGACTGTAAAAATGGGGTGCCAGATGTGGCGACAGGGGCTTCGCGTAAATCAAAATGTGCATCAAAGTTGATAATGCCAATCGTTTTACCTGTTTGATACTGTTCAACATAGTCAAACAAACCTTGGAAGCTTGCAAATGCAACTTCATGACCACCGCCAAGGACAATCGGCTTTTGGTTATCAGCGAGGAGAGCAATAAGTTGGTCGGATAAGCAGCGCTGTGCTGCTTCTAAATTGCCATCATCACAGCGAATTGTACCAACGTCTTTGATCGCAAGTGGTTGATGAATAGGCAACCCTGCCAGCTGATGACGAATTGCATCAGGGCCTGCTTTAGCGCCTTGGCGGCCTTTATTACGTCGGACGCCTTCATCAGAGGCAAAACCAATTAATGCAAATTTGGCGGGTGCGTGTTTGTTCATGACTTGGTGGATGCGCAAGTGTTCTTGTGTTTCACCATCTGTGCGCCCTTGCCATTGGAAAGGTTGTGTCATAGTTACTCCAAGTTAATTAGTTTAGTGATGTTATGCGCGGCTTGGCAGGTGTGCGTGATAAATTCATCCACACGATGCGTAGAACGAAATTCAGGTGCCATAACTGAAACGACCGCTAATACATCATTCCCTTTGAAAATGGGGGCAGAGACACCCAGTACGCCTTCATCGATTTCACTTACAGACATGCCGTAACCTTGTTGGCGTATTTGTTGTAAATCTTGTTGTAGCTTTATTTTTTGTTGTTCAGTGGTTAATTGCTTTGTATGAGCCTCAACCACTTGTTTTTGATAGAGTTCATGGCGAAAAGCTAACAATGTTTTCGCACTGGCGCCTTTAATTAAGGTATTACCACGACCAATAATAAAGGAACAGCGCAGTGCTTGTTCACTCTCAATCATGTCGACACAAATGGTTTCTCGTAGATTTGAGGTGATAATCGCCACGGTTTCTTGGGTTTTTTTCGCTAAAGTTTGTAGCTCTTGTTTAGAGGCGCTCATCAATAAACTGTGGTGATAGTATTTTTCTTGATTTTTGATACTCTGCGAACCGACGCAATATGTACCGTATTGTTTTGCGTGAGATACAAATTCCCAATCTATGAGAATTGTCAGTAACCGATAAACGGTTGATAATGGGATATCTAGCGCTGACGAAATAGACTGTGGTGTCACCGGAGAGGCGCAAGTTGTAATGTAAGACAAGATGTCTAAGGTTCTATTTATACTGTTCATGGCATCTCCTTTTTTTCGAACTTATCAGTAAATTTTTTCCGTCTCAAATATAATTCCCGTAATATGAGAATTATATTGTAGCAAATAGGTTAAATTATCACTTTTATTTGCTTAAAATGAGAATGATCGAATAAGTATTAACCAATTAGAGTGCCTGAATGTGTAAGCAACAAAAGAATTACCGCAAAGGCGGTTTTACGTTTAAACAGTTTTTTGTGGCTCATGACCGATGTGCGATGAAAGTGGGAACGGATGGTGTGCTATTGGGTGCTTGGGCCCCTGTAGAGGGTATCCTGTCTGCTTTAGATATTGGGAGCGGTAGTGGGTTAATCGCGTTGATGCTAGCACAGAGAAATACAATATTACGTGTTGATGCCGTTGAGTTAGATAGTGATGCAGCAGCGCAAGCGCAAGAAAACTTTATTGGGTCACCATGGGCTGAGCGTTTACAGGTTATCAACCAGGACATTGTAAGTTACAGCCAGTCGTCTCCCGCGCAATATGATTTAATTGTCAGTAACCCACCTTACTTCGAGCCTGCGGTTGCATGTCGAGATGAAAAACGAGACCAAGCAAGATATACATCAACGTTAACACATGATGTTTTACTTGAAAGTGCGAAAGCTTGCCTTGCTGCTCATGGACTATTTTGCTTAGTGCTACCACATGACGCAGGGGAGAAATTACAGAAGATGGCCGAAGATTCTGGCTGGTTTACTGCTTTTCGCATCAATGTGAGTGATAAAAGGGTAACACCTTATCATCGGATGTTGTTAGGTTTACGATTACAGAATATTGAAACTAAGGTGACATCATTAGCGCTCAAGGAAGAAAATGGGGAATATACCGATGAATTTCGTAAACTAATCCAACCATTTTATGTGAAATACTAAATTAGGTAAATACTAAAGCCGGCACTAAGGGCCGGCTAAAGTTTTGGTTATTCAGGCTGTAAAATAGTGGGGCCTGAATTAGGACGTGGCTCTGGGTAATCTAAGGTGTAATGTAACCCACGGCTCTCTTTGCGTTCTAATGCACAACGAACCATTAATTCAGCGACTTGAACTAAGTTACGTAATTCAAGTAAGTTATTTGAAATACGGAAATTTGCATAGTAGTCATGAATTTCTTGCTGCAATAGATGGATGCGACGCAGTGCGCGTTCAAGGCGCTTTGTGGTTCTTACAATCCCCATATAATCCCACATGAATAGACGTAATTCATGCCAGTTATGTTGAATAACAACCTGTTCATCTGAATTATGTACTCTGCTTTCATCCCATTCAGATAAATAGGGGATTTCATCGATCTGTTTGATCGTTTTATTAATGTTTTCTGCCGCAGCCCAGCCGTATACCAAGCATTCTAATAGCGAATTGGAAGCCATACGGTTTGCACCGTGCAAGCCTGTGTAGCTAACTTCGCCAATAGCATAGAGATTCGTGATATCAGTCATACCGGCTTCATCTACAATAACACCACCGCAGGTATAATGGGCTGCAGGAACGATAGGGATAGGCTCTTTGGTCAGGTCTAGCCCTAAAGTCATCAATTTCGCATAAATAGTTGGAAAATGATTTTTAACAAAATCGTTAGGCTTATGGCTGATGTCTAAATACATGCAATCAGCCCCAAGACGCTTCATTTCATGGTCAATAGCACGCGCAACAACATCACGAGGGGCAAGTTCCCCACGATCGTCGTGATCAGGCATAAACCGGCTTCCATCAGGGCGCTTGAGGTAAGCCCCTTCACCACGTAATGCTTCAGTTAATAAAAAATTACGTGCTTGTGGGTGAAACAAACAAGTCGGATGGAATTGATTAAATTCAAGGTTAGCAACACGGCAGCCAGCTCGCCATGCCATTGCGATGCCATCACCAGAAGAAATATCTGGGTTTGTGGTATATTGATAAACTTTAGCCGCTCCACCTGTGGCGAGAACAATCGTTTTCGCTCGAATGGTTTCAACTTGTTCTTTTTGGCGGTTCCATACGTAAGCGCCTAGAATTCGTGGTGATTCAACCTCATTAGAAAGGATAAGGTCGACGGCATTATAACGTTCTTTAATATGAATATTTGGATGGGCAAAAGCGAGGTCGACTAAGGTGGTTTCAACTTCTTTTCCTGTCGCATCTGCATGATGTAGGATCCGACGATGGCTGTGACCACCTTCACGTGTTAAATGATACTGTGTTTCACCGTTCTCGGTAATTTCAGTATCGAATAAAACACCTTGGTCTATAAGCCATTGAACACAATGTTTCGCATTGGAGGCAATAAACTCAACCGCTTCTTTCTGGCAGATACCAGCACCCGCAATTAGCGTGTCTTCTACATGAGATTCGATGCTGTCAGTGTCATCAAAAACAGCGGCAATACCGCCTTGTGCGTAATAAGATGCCCCTTCACTGAGGCTACTTTTACTGAGAATGGTCACTTGATGAAAAGGGGCGAGCCGTAAGGCAGCTGAAAGTCCTGCGACACCACTCCCAATGATTAAAATATCAGTGTAATGCTGTGTGGATCCGTTCATAAGTGTTTGCATGTATATAATAGTATGTATTGAGTTTTTTATGTTAGCCTATCGAGTGCCCTATTGCTATTAGTGGATGGCTGTTAAGACACAGTATATTGACCTAGCGCTATTTACGTATTCAAATGGTTTTACTGTGATAGCTATCGCATTCGTATTTAAAATCTGTATGCTGTCATATGAGTCTGCAAGATTATTATAGGCAGTTGTTTTAATAAGGATCTTTAAGATCATCTAAGTAATTTTTTTATCAGTTTTGTAAATTTTTGACTATTTTTTTAGATTAAATTGAACTTCAACGAATTCTACTACTCAAAGTAGTGCTTGCTTTAGGAAGGGAGAACATGATCAAGTTAACATATTATCGGCCTGAATTCGGGAGATATTTCCTGGAATGAGCGAGCAACTGACCGACCAGATTTTGGTTGAAAAGGTACAGAAAGGCGATCAACAAGCTTTCAACTTATTGGTGATAAAATATCAGCATAAAGTCGCGAGCCTAGTATCCCGCTATGTACCGCAAGCAGATGTGCCTGACGTTGCGCAGGAGTCATTTATAAAAGCCTATCGTGCCATTGGTTCGTTTCGTGGTGACAGCGCGTTTTATACTTGGCTTTATCGGATTGCGGTAAATACAGCTAAAAATTATTTAGTTGCCCAAGATAGACGCCCACCTGCGTCGGACTTGGAAGCGAGTGATGCAGAAAACTTTGAAACCGCAGGTGCCTTAAAAGAAATTTCGAACCCAGAGAACTTAATGTTGTCTGATGAATTAAAGAACGTTGTTTTCCGAACCATCGAATCGCTGCCTGAAGATCTTAGAATGGCAATTACGCTTCGCGAGTTAGATGGGTTGAGCTACGAAGAAATCGCAGAAATAATGGATTGCCCAGTTGGCACCGTACGTTCTCGAATTTTTAGGGCAAGGGAAGCAATTGACAATAAAGTTCAGCCACTGATTCAACAATATTGATATGTTAAATCAGTCAATTAAATATAATTGTGATGCAATTAACTGAAGGTAATTGGGCATGCAAAGAGAGAAACTTTCCGCAATGATGGATGGCGAAGTACTAGACTTAGAACTGGTCAACGCTATTTCACGTGATTCAACGTTAAAACAACGTTGGGAGAGCTATCATCTTATTCGTGATACTCTGCGTAACGATACTAGTGAAGTCATGCACTTTGATATTGCAAGTAAAGTTGCGGCAGCATTAGAGAATGAAGCTGTGCGTATTAATCCTCAGGTAGTTGTCGAATCGCAGCCAGAACCTGCGACTTGGGGGGCTTTCCCATTCTGGGGCAAAATTCGTCCTTGGGCGAGCCAGTTAACTCAAATTGGTGTTGCAGCTTGTGTATCTTTGGCCGTGATTGTTGGTGTTCAACAATATAACCAAAGTAGTGCTGTTGACTCTCCTGTTGACGAGCCAATGTTCAACACGATCCCTGTTGGTAGTGGGGCGCCAGTTAGCTTGAATATCTCAGATAACCAATTATTTGGTAATGAGCAGCAAATTCAACAAGTTGAACAGCAAAATCAACGCATTAATGCGATGCTTCAACAATATGAAATTGAAAGACGCTCGATGCTTAACCAGCAATATCAAGAGTCTGCACAACCTGCGTCTTCAGCAGGAGTTAAATTGCAATAATGAACAAATGGTTATCCGTCATCTGCCTGACGGGCAGCCTGATTATTTCTAATCAAGCTTCGGCATCTGAACTAGATGCCGATGTTCTTTTTAAAGAAATGGGAAATGCTGCCCAGAACCTTTCTTATGAAATGTCTTATATGACATTCAGTCCGCAATCAATAACACCAGTACGTTACCGCCACGCAATTATTAATGGTGAGCCTGTTTCACAAATGATCCAAATGGACTCATCGCGTCGTGAAATTGTTCAAAAAGGCAATAGTATCAGCTACTTTGAACCTGGTTTTGATGCATTTAGCTTAAGTGGTAAATATATAGTTGATAATTTACCATCAGTAGTTTTTGCCAATTATCAACAGATTAAACCTTATTATAATTTTATTGATGCTGGGCGTACCCACATTGGCGATAGGCCAGCATTAGTAATTCGCATAATATCGAAAGACAATTCTCGGTTTAACTATGTAGTATTGATCGACGAAGAAACGAAATTGCCATTACGCATCGACCTTCTCGATAATAATAGCCAAACATTAGAACAATTTCGTGTGATCTCGACGGTGCTAGATAGCCAAACAGTTAAGGATTCATTACTTGCGTTAAGTAAGGTAAATATGCCGCCATTATTGATTTCCCCTAAAAATGGAAATCCTTCCTTTAAGTGGCAAGTTGGCATGTTACCACCTGGTTTTGAAGAAATATCCCGCTCTTCGCGAAAATTAGCTGAAGATGACGTGGTAGAAACCGCAATGTTTAGTGATGGTTTATTTACCTTTTCTGTAAATGTGACAAAATCGACTAAAGGCCCGTTACTTGACCAACCGCTTCAAAATGGGCGTCGGACTATTTACACCATGACGCAAAAGCAAAATGTTATCACTATCATCGGTGAATTACCGTTAGCAACAGCACAAGTGGTCGCAGGTAGTATTCAGTTTCGGGAGTAAATTATGGTAAAAGAGTGGGCAACAGTAGTCCGTTGGCAAAACGGTAGGGCTTTATTGCGCTATGGTTCTTCGTCCGGGTGTGGCAGTTGTGGTGCTCGTAAAACCTGCGGTTCTTATGCTTTAAGCAAAATAGGGCCAAATACGGAACATGAATTAGAAATTGCGATTGAGCAACCGCTAGTTGAAGGACAAAAAATTGAAGTCGGTATTCCTGAAGGAAGTTTGATTCGTTCAGCGCTATTAGTTTATCTAACGCCTATTTTGGGGTTATTTATTTTTGCTGGCTTAGCGCAGGCGTTTGATTTTGAACAGTTCTGGATAGCGATTTCAGGTGTAATTGGTGGTATTATTGGTTTTTATGTCGCGCGTAGACTTGCATCAAATTGGCGTGATGATGAAGCTTTTCAACCCGTCGTTTTACAGATTGGGTTACCTCCAAACGAGCTTTCAGTGCAAATTAATTGCTAAATTTCAATATGTTGAGTTAGAAGGTTAATTTGATATTATCAATAGAAGGGGAACATATGTTTCCCTTTTTTGTGGATGAGAGTTAGTTAGCAGGCAAATAGTATTATGACAGATATAGTATTATGACAAATCAAGTCATTAACATATTTTGTCAGTTTTGAGTTAGAAATTACAATAGATTGGTTATGGCTATAAAAGTGGTTGATGTGGGTCGTATTAATGATGAATTACGGCAACTAACCTATTAACCTGATGCAGGTTTACAGTTGTTTTACATTGAATCTTTGTGTTAGCGGGTTCTTATATGTAAAATGCAGCTAATTAACAATCTTGTGATAATCATAGCATTTTAGTTTTGTTGCGATATTTGCACAAAGCTGATTTTGTAAGGCAATTTAAAAGAAGATATTACCTTGAAAATCAATAATATAAGAAACTTTTCCATCATTGCTCATATCGACCACGGTAAGTCGACCTTGTCAGACCGCATTATTCAAATTTGTGGTGGTTTAACCGACCGCGAAATGGCGGCACAAGTTTTAGACTCGATGGACTTAGAGCGTGAGCGTGGGATCACCATTAAAGCACAGAGCGTGACGCTTGATTATAAAGCTTCAGATGGTGAAACTTACCAATTAAACTTCATTGATACACCGGGTCACGTTGACTTCTCTTATGAAGTATCTCGTTCATTAGCAGCCTGTGAAGGTGCTTTGCTGGTGGTTGATGCAGGGCAAGGTGTTGAAGCTCAAACCTTGGCAAACTGCTATACCGCTATCGAAATGGACTTAGAAGTTGTTCCGGTTTTAAATAAAATTGATTTACCCGCTGCCGATCCTGAGCGTGTTGCCGATGAGATAGAAGATATTGTTGGTCTTGACGCACATGATGCAGTTCGCTGCTCTGCAAAAACAGGTATTGGTGTTCAAGATGTGATTGAGCGCCTCGTTAAAGAGATCCCACCGCCTATTGGGGATGTAGATGCACCTTTACAAGCACTGATTATTGACTCATGGTTTGATAACTATTTAGGCGTTGTTTCATTGATCCGTATTAAGAACGGAACATTGAAAAAAGGCGATAAAATTAAAGTCATGAGCACAGGGCAAGTGTATAACGCAGACCGTCTTGGTATTTTCACACCGAAGCAAATTGACCGTGATGCTTTGAGTTGTGGCGAAGTGGGCTGGTTAGTTTGTGCGATTAAAGATATCACCGGCGCCCCAGTTGGGGATACGTTAACTGGCGCTCGTAATCCAGCAGATAAAGCATTACCTGGTTTTAAAAAGGTTAAACCACAGGTTTATGCGGGTTTATTCCCCGTAAGTTCTGATGATTATGAATCATTTCGTGATGCATTAGGTAAGTTAAGTCTAAATGACGCCTCTTTATTCTATGAACCGGAAACCTCGACAGCGCTAGGCTTCGGTTTCCGTTGTGGTTTCCTTGGCTTACTGCACATGGAAATCATTCAAGAGCGTTTAGAACGTGAATATGACCTTGATTTGATTACCACTGCACCGACTGTAGTATATGAAGTGCAGCAGACCAACGGTGATATTGTGTATGTTGATAGCCCATCTAAGCTACCAGCATTGAACAATATTGAAGAATTACGCGAACCAATCGCAGAGTGCCACATGCTGATGCCTAAAGAATATTTAGGTAACGTTATTACACTTTGTATTGAGAAACGTGGCGTTCAGACCAATATGGTCTATCATGGTAATCAAGTATCGCTGACTTACGAAATCCCAATGGCAGAAGTGGTATTGGATTTCTTTGATCGCTTAAAATCAACATCTCGTGGGTATGCATCTTTAGATTATGCATTTAAACGCTTCCAGACATCAGACATGGTGCGTGTTGATGTTCTTATTAACAATGAGCGTGTAGATGCTCTGGCCTTGATCACTCACCGTGCGAATTCTCAATATCGCGGCCGTGAACTGGTTGAAAAAATGAAAGAGTTGATCCCGCGTCAGCAGTTCGATATTGCGATCCAAGCAGCGATTGGTAACCACATTATTGCTCGTTCTACAGTTAAACAATTGCGTAAAAACGTACTCGCCAAGTGTTATGGTGGTGACGTTAGCCGTAAGAAAAAACTGTTGCAGAAGCAAAAGGATGGTAAGAAACGTATGAAGCAAGTTGGTAACGTTGAGCTACCACAAGAAGCGTTCCTTGCTATATTGCACGTTGGTAAAGACTAAGTTTACAAGGAGCCTCAATGGCGAACACCTTTGCCTTGATCCTAACACTGGCAACATTAATCACAGGGATTATATGGTGTTTAGACAAGTTTAAATTTGCACCTGCGCGTAAAGCAAAACTCAAGCAGTTACAGGATGCAGCGAATGGCGCAGTGAGTGAAGCGGATGTGGCAAATGCTGTCCGCCGTCCATCTTGGCTTGAAACAGGGTCGTCTATTTTCCCTGTGTTAGCGATTGTATTGATTGTGCGCTCATTTATTTATGAGCCATTTCAAATACCTTCAGGGTCAATGATGCCAACATTGTTAGTTGGTGACTTTATGTTGGTTGAGAAATTTGCTTATGGGCTAAAAGATCCAATTACCCAAACGACACTAGTCGAAACGGGTAAGCCAAAGCGTGGTGATATCGCGGTATTTAAATATCCGAAAGATACTAACGTGGATTTTGTGAAGCGTGTTATTGGTCTACCGGGAGATAAAATTGTTTATAACCCGGATGCTAAAGAGCTAACAATTTACCCTAATTGTGCTGACAACAAGTGCACAGAGAAACTGCCAATTGTTTATGGTCCTCTAGCCCCGAGTGAGTGGACAATGTTCCTTGATATCGGTTCTGTTGTTGATAACCAAAAAGGGAATTATGAAGTTCCGTTAGATCAAGCATTGCCAAGAAATGCACTACGTCAGTATGAGCGCAGCGAAAAATTAGATACCGTAGAGCATCAAATTCTTATTATTCGCCAAGCGATTACTGAAGCAAAATATTTGCAACCAGGTATGCCGAAGAATGAATGGATTGTTCCTGAAAAGCACTACTTTATGATGGGTGATAACAGAGATAATAGCTCTGACAGCCGCATGTGGGGCTTTGTACCGGAAGAAAATTTAGTTGGTCGTGCGGTATTTATTTGGTTAAGTTTAGATAAGCAAGAAAACGAATGGCCGACGGGTGTACGCTTTAGTCGAATTGGTCCACTATAATTTGATTAGTCGGTTAGCTAAATATTGAAAATGCGGGTTTTCGTTTGAAAATCCGCATTATCCGAAGCATTATTGTTTTACCCAGTGTACAATATAAATTAATTAATATTATTGGCTCCTCAATTATTAACTCACCTATTTTAACTTATTGTAACTAATGGTTTTTTATAATTAGTTCCACTGAGCTGCAAAAAATGTGGGAAAATAAGGTGTCAGTGCAAACGCAACAGTTTTGTAAAATGGGACATTTTACAGGTCTGTTGCGTGTGCTTTTTTATCAAATAAAAATGGTTGGGCGCACATGAACCCCTCTTTATTAGAAAGATTACAGCGTAAGCTTGGTTATCAATTCAAACAGAACGAATTATTAATCCAAGCATTAACACATAGAAGTGCAAGCAGCAAACATAATGAGCGTCTAGAATTTTTAGGTGACTCGATTTTAAGTTTTGTGATTGCAAATGACTTATACCATCGTTTTCCAAAGGTAGACGAGGGGGATATGAGTCGCATGCGAGCAACGCTTGTACGCGGAAATACATTAGCAGAAATCGCACGTGAATTTGAACTCGGTGAATGTTTACGTTTAGGGCCGGGGGAATTAAAAAGCGGTGGTTTTCGTCGCGAATCTATCCTTGCTGATACTGTTGAAGCACTGATCGGTGGTATTTTTTTAGATAGTGATATCCAAACGATCGAAAGAATTATTTTAGATTGGTATCAAAGTAGACTGGTTGAGATCAGTCCGGGTGATAAACAAAAAGACCCGAAAACAAGGTTACAAGAATATCTGCAAGGGCGCCATTTACCACTACCTAATTATTTGGTTGTTCAGGTTAAGGGTGAAGCTCACGATCAAGAATTTACGATCCACTGTCAAGTCAGTGGTATTGACCAACCGATTAATGGCGTTGGTTCAAGCCGTCGTAAAGCGGAGCAAGCAGCAGCAGAACAAGCATTGAAAATTTTGGAGCTTGAATGAGTGAATTACAATCCCACTGTGGTTTCGTCGCCATAGTTGGACGGCCAAATGTCGGTAAATCGACATTATTGAATCAATTACTGGGGCAAAAAGTTTCGATTACATCGAGAAAGCCACAGACGACTCGCCATCGTATTATGGGGATCCATACAGAAGATAATTACCAAATTATTTATGTTGATACCCCAGGACTTCATATTGAAGAAAAACGTGCAATTAACCGTTTAATGAACCGCGCTGCATCCAGTTCAATCGGCGATGTTGAGTTAGTTATTTTTGTTGTTGAAGGGACTAATTGGACCGCTGATGATGAGATGGTACTGACCAAGCTATCTAGCTTACGCTGCCCTGTGATCTTAGCGATTAATAAGATTGACAACGTCACTGATAAAACGGTTTTACTTCCTCATATTGGTATGATCAGCCAGAAAATGAATTTCTTGGATGTTGTTCCTATCAGTGCAGAAAAAGGTGTAGGTGTTGATACCATTGCTAAGATTGTAAAACAGCATATCCCTGAAGCAGTGCACCATTTTCCAGAAGACTATATTACTGACCGTTCGCAGCGTTTTATGGCATCAGAAATTATCCGAGAAAAGCTCATGCGTTTCTTAGGTGACGAACTGCCATACTCAGTTACAGTTGAAATTGAACAATTTAAAGTAACAGATGCGGGTATTTACCATATCAATGGCTTAATTCTTGTTGAGCGTGAAGGCCAAAAGAAAATGGTTATTGGTAACAAAGGTAGCAAACTGAAAACTATTGGTACCGAAGCGCGTATCGATATGGAAAGAATGTTTGATAACAAGGTTCACCTTGAGCTTTGGGTTAAGGTTAAATCTGGTTGGGCTGATGACGAAAGAGCATTACGCAGCCTAGGTTATGTTGACGACCTAAAATAGTAGGTGGCAAAGTGAGTGGTTGGCAGCGTGCGTTTGTACTCCATTCAAGGCCTTACAGTGAGACGAGTTTACTGCTCGATTTTTTTACTGAAGGTGAAGGAAAAATACGTTTACTTGCAAAAGGCGCTCGCCGTAATCGCTCACCATTGAGGGGCTGTTTACAGCCCTTTACACCTTTGCTTATCCGTTGGGGTGGCAAAGGTGAAATCAAAACCTTAATTAATGCTGATCCCGTATCTTTAGCCCTCCCTTTAACAGGTACCGTTCTATATAGCGGTTTATACCTTAATGAATTAACCGCGCGTGTATTAGAGTTTGGTACACCATATTCCGCACTATTTTTTGATTACCTCTCCTGCTTACAAATTCTGGCTGCAAGTGAGCACACTCCCGAGTTTGCATTGCGTCGATTTGAACTAGCTTTGCTTTCTTACCTTGGTTATGGTGTTGATTTTTTACATTGTGCTGGTAGCGGGGAACCTGTTTCTGACACAATGACTTACCGGTATAGAGAAGAAAAGGGGTTCATTGGCAGTTTGGTTGTTGACCAACTTAGTTTTACGGGTAAACAACTGAAAGCATTGGCGAGTCGAGAATTCCCTGACACAGATACGCTTAAAGCAGCAAAACGTTTTACCCGGCTGGCATTAAAACCCTATTTAGGTGGTAAGCCATTAAAAAGTCGAGAATTATTTCGTCAGTTTACTTATTCACCCGTTGAACATAACAAACAGAGTTAAAACTGTTTTTAATTTTATTTTTATCTAATTTGTCACGCCGTTATTACTAGCATATATCCTTTTCTCATGTGTCTTTTTAGCTGAATTAGCGTAATCAGACAACGCAAATTTTTTGCCGATATAAAATCTTACGAAGCGCTTCGCAAAAATAAAGTTCAAATACTGAAACAGAGCGTGCGGATTGGAATTTGCTTCGAATGGTGAGAGATTTATTCCCTCAACAGAGAAAATTACAGTAGGATAGTGGGTAGATAAGTTTATTAGCGTTTATTAATGGGGAATAAAAAATGGCAGAGCTTTTGTTAGGCGTAAATATCGACCATATTGCAACGGTTAGAAATGCAAGAGGAACTCAATATCCAGACCCTGTACAAGCTGCATTTGTTGCGGAGCAAGCCGGAGCTGACGGTATTACAGTGCACTTACGCGAGGACCGTCGCCATATTACAGATAGAGACATCGCTTTGTTGAATGAAACTATTCAAACGCGTATGAATCTTGAAATGGCAGTAACTGAGGAAATGGTTGAAATTGCATGCCGTATCAAACCAACTTTTTGCTGTTTAGTGCCAGAAAAGCGTGAAGAAGTCACTACTGAAGGTGGTTTAGATGTTGCGGGCCAAAAGCAAAAAGTGGCTGATGCTGTAAAACGTCTAACTGACGCGGGTATTCTTGTTTCATTATTCATTGATGCGGATCATCAACAAATTGATGCTGCTCAAGCGTGTGGCGCACCATTTATTGAAATTCACACTGGAGCTTATGCTGATGCGAAGTCAGAACAAGAGCAAGAGTTAGAATTTCGTCGTATTCGTGATGGCGTCGTGTACGCAGCAAGTAAAGGCATTAAAGTCAATGCAGGTCACGGCTTAACATACCATAACGTTCAACGCATTGCGCAGTTGCCTGAAATTTATGAGCTTAATATTGGCCATGCAATTATTGGTCGAGCTTTATTTAGTGGGTTGGCTCAAGCCGTTGCTGACATGAAAAAAATCTTATTAGAAGCACGCAAATAATGGCAATTGTTGGATTGGGAACGGATATTGTTGAAATTGCACGTATTGAGTCTGTTCTTGAACGAACGGGTGATAGCTTAGCAAAAAGGATCTTAACGGAGACTGAGTTAGTTCAATATCAACAACAGTCAAAGCCAGCTCGCTTTTTAGCCAAACGGTTTGCAGTGAAAGAAGCAGCAGCTAAAGCATTAGGCACTGGGATCCGTAATGGCTTAGCATTTAACCAATTTGAAGTCAGCAATGATAAATTGGGGAAACCATTACTAAGCCTAACAGGAGAAGCATTGGCACTAGCAAATCGGTTAAGAGTCACGCATTGCCATGTTTCTATTACCGATGAGCGGCACTATGCATCTGCGACAGTTATCATAGAAAGTAATTCTTAAACCGATGTCATATTGAGCTGCCAGTAAGAGTTACTGGCAGCATTTAGGGGTAACTAGGCGAATAATTGAAAACAAAGTGAAGTTAAGCCTAAATTTTATCCGCATGGTGAATGGCGACAAACTTATCCCAAAGCTGTTCTTCAGTTTCGATATGTTGCGGATCAGTGATGATCGTATTAGTAATTGGGCATACGGACTGGCAAGTAGGTTTGTCGTAATGGCCTACACATTCAGTACATAGAGTTGAGTCAATTTCATAAATTTCATCGCCCATAAAAATTGCATCATTTGGGCACTCAGGTTCGCACATATCGCAATTGATACAGCGTTTTGTAATTAATAAAGACATATCAGTGATTTACATTGTATTAAGTTAAAAACTAGTAACTTATACCTTGCACCTATTCGTTACTTTCGTTTGGTTTTTATATTTTTATGTCGTGTATTTTACCTTTAAAGTTCGAAAAAAGTAACAACAAATCATAATGTAGATGCTTTATATCATTTAAACGATAAATTTATGTTTTTTGCGTTCAATTTTTGTTACATCAAGATGTTGGCAGTCTTTTCTGTTATTTGAGTGATACCTGGATAGTTACCTTCTGATTTTACAATAATCAGTAAATTAGAATATAATAATAATGTAAGCTTAGATGAGGATATAACTAGACTTGTACTAAAAAATTGAATTTAGATGTGTGAAATAAAATTTATTATTTTAAATTAATTACTCATGATAGAGTTTTTACGCTGATAAATTTATATTTTTATGATTAATATTTTTATTTATTTTTTATAAAAACATAATTTAAAATTAGTTATTTTAAATAAGGGGCATAGTGCCCCTTGGAAACTAATTTAAATTTTCATAAAATATAAGGCTGATATTATATGATACTATAGCTATGAGTTCTCCAGCTTTTATCTTTTTCAGCTTGACTAAATATATGAATAAGCCCATTAGCGATAAACAGAGTTGCTGATTGAATCGTACTTCCAACAGTAAATTCATCAACATAGAGTAGTTTTATACCTGCTTTATCGTCGATTTCATATAACTCGACAATTTTTTCGCTTAAATTATATCCATATAAATATTGTTTATTCTCTACCGTATCATAAAATGCTTGAATGTTACCAAGGTAGGATCTTAATTTTCCTTTTTGAGCTGGAGCATTTGGGTCAATTTTACCATTTTCAGCCATAGAATATACAACGTAAGTTTTATCTTTTGAGTGACCTAAAAAATAATTACGCTTTGCAGCACTGAACGTCATTGTTGTTGGGTAAAACTCTTCAAATGAACCATCTTGTACTAATCGTCTAATGATAGCCATATATTTATTCCTTCTAATGTTAATAATGAATAATAATGTGATTGCCTAGTTATCATAAATAAATAAGTTAGATTTAAAATAATCTTTATTATTAGTTCATTTCATATATCTAATTAATAGAATAAACATTCACAAAGATTGAAAGTTATGATAGAAATAATAAAAAAGATAAAGGGTTAACAATATGTTCGAAAATCTTGGCGTTCTTAACTTCTGGACTTATTTGGCAGGGCTTGTACTAATCATTATCGTACCAGGGCCTAATTCATTATATGTATTAAAAACAAGTACATCGAGCGGCACACGGTTTGGTTATCGGGCTGCGCTAGGGGTATTTACTGGGGATGCGATATTAATTTTCCTATCATTTATCGGTGTCGCGTCAGTGATAAAAGCATCTCCAACGCTATTTATGATAGTGCGCTATTTAGGTGCGGCTTATCTGCTATATTTAGGCGGTAAGATTTTATATAGCACCTTTATGCGTAAAAAATCGAGTCAAGACGGCATTGACGTTATCTCAATTAAAACAGAAAAACATTTTACTCGTGCCCTTGTACTTAGCTTAACAAACCCGAAAGCTATTTTATTTTATATCTCTTTCTTCATTCAATTTGTTGATTTTAATTACTCTCATGCATGGGTGCCCTACCTTGTACTCGCGACGATCTTAGAATTAGTTAGTTTTTTATACTTAAGCTTATTGATTTTTAGTGGTTACTTGATAGCGCGTTTTTTACGTGAAAAACAACTCCTTGCAAAGCTTGGAAATTGTACGGTAGGTGCTTTCTTTATGGGTTTTGCCGCTAAATTAGCGATTTTTAGTAATTAAAATTAGGCTGTTATTATAGAGGCAAAAGCATTTTAATTGCGGTCACTCTAACATTTAAGGATAATTACGTGTAAACGCATTGGCCAGAGGCAAGAGTGACGCAAATAGAAATTGATGAATATTGGATGCAACAAGCCATTGAACTTGCGCTAAAAGCACAAGATCTCGGAGAAATTCCTGTTGGTGCGGTTTTAGTTAAAGATAACCGCTTAATTGCTTCGGGTTGGAACCGCTCTATTATTGATCACAATCCGACAGCACATGCTGAGATCATAGCTTTGCAACATGCAGGGCAAGCGCTATCAAATTATCGGCTATTAGATACCACGCTATATGTCACGTTAGAGCCTTGTATTATGTGTGCAGGTGCAATGATCCACAGCCGCATTAGCCGTGTAGTTTATGGCGCGAAGGATTTTAAAACAGGAGCTTGTGGTTCTTACCTAAATATCATGGGGCAAGCTGGGCTAAATCATTATGTTGATGTTACTGGTGGTGTTCTAGAAAAAGAGTGTTCTTCAATGCTGAGTGCTTTTTTTAAACTGCGTAGAGCCCAAAAAAAAGAACAAAAGCGCTAACACAATAAAATTTAGCGCTTTTATTTTTTATTTCAGCACAACTTATAGTGGGTTTTCAGGTGCTTTTGGTGGAGAGACAGCGGCATCACCATCGGCCTCATCGGTATTTTGCGATGGGTGCAGTGAAAGCAAATATTTTCCTAATGGTAGTCTTTTTTCTTCAAGAGTTTTAGGGGGTTGCGTCGTAGAGCGCATTTTCTCTAAGTGCGAAATACTCACTTTTTCAGGAACAGGGGACTGGTTTTGAATCGTTTGAGCCCCTGCTGGGGTAAGATCTTCTGGAGAAATTAAATAAATAAGTGATTTTTGCGCAATATCAAGCGCATGTTGCTTTCTTTCTTGGCTTTGTAGGTAACCAACTAGGCTTTGATGATAACGACGAATGTTTTCAACGTAACGATAAGCTTCATGGCCACGAGCATAGCCATAAGTGAGTTGTGAGTAATATTTTTTCTGCGTTAATAAGGGTAAACGGGCTTTTACGTCTAACCACCTGTTAGGGTCTCCACCTAACATTTCAGTTAATTTACGCACATCCTGCATATGCCCATATCCCATATTATAGGCAGAAAGGGCGAACCAGATACGGTCATCCTCTTCGATGGTTTCAGGTAAACGTTCCATAATATAAGCAATATACGCGGCCCCACCCTTGATACTTTCTTCAGGGTCTAACCTGTCCACAATACCCATTGTTGTTGCTGTTGGCTTGGTTAGCATCATCAAACCGCGTACCCCTGTAGGCGAAGTTGCTAAAGGATCCCAATGGGACTCTTGCCATGCGATAGCCGCTAACAGTTTCCAGTCAATGACTTGAGCGTATTTTTCAAAAAGTGGTTGATATTCAGGGAGCTTGCTATCAATTGCTTTTATAAATGCCATTGTGTCGAAATAATCGAAAGACTCTACATGGCTAAAATATTTTTCATTAAGACGTGCGAGTAATTCGGTTTCATGGCTGAGATTGAAGAAATCAAGCAATGCAGCGTCTAAACTGTTTTCTTTGCTACGACGCATGTACCAAGTGACAGCATGTTCATCCAAGAGATCAAAAGCAACGGCAATTTGAGGGTGAATGCGTTGCTGTAGCGCAACAGCGATAGAGTCTTCTAATGTGTAGTCAACCTCACCATCGGCAACCATTTCAAGGATTTGATTGGTATTGTATTTTGAGGTTTCTTCCCATTTTAGGTTTGGGTATTCTTTGGCCAGTTCTTTCAGTGTACTTGCATGAGCCGTACCTGCTGTAACTAACAATTTACCATTAATTTCATTGAAATTTTTAGGTCGATTAGTCCCTTTGCGATAGACAAGCTGTTGAGTGACATTAAGATAACTTGGACCTGTTTTCGTTTTGGCTAAACGATCTTTGTTATACAGCAAGCCCGCGACTGCGATATCAGCATCACCATTTTCAAGGTCATCGAATATTTGCTCGAATGTTGGGCGGATGGTTATTTTAAGCTTAACTCCTAGGTATGAAGCAAAGCCTTGAGCCAGCTCGTAGTCAAACCCACGCAGCTGTTTTTGCTCATCAATATAGATAAGTGGTGAGCTAACGGCACTAATACGTAATTCACCTTGAGAAATAATTTTATTAATTTGTGAATCTTGCGTATTGGGCCAACGGACGTTAAAACCGATGACCATAGTAGCCAGTAGCGCGATGACCACGACAATTAAATAGTTAACTTTTAAGTTATTCAAATAATAGTTTCTCGTGCATTGACTGGTGTTGTATGTCCATAAAAGAGTATGGCTAAGTAATGGTTATAATTCCAGTGGTCGGCTATTTTGCTCAACATTTAGGAACGGTGCAACCTATATTATCGTATTTAGCACAGAATAATATTTAACTAATCGCTTTATTTTTAATCACGCAAACGGTTTCGTATTGATGAACATTGCTCTATAATGTGTTCCGGTTTCCCTGCTTTCATGTTCAGGGCTGGCGTTTAAAAGAGAGAAATTAAGACGATGGAAATTTTGCGTGGTTCACCTGCTCTATCAGCATTTCGTATTACCCGCCTTTTGGCGCTGTTTGCAGAAAAACAGCTTCCTGTCACGGATATCTATGCTGAATATATGCACTTTGCTGAATTATCAGCGCCGTTGAGTGATAGCGAGCAAGGCAAACTAAGCAGTTTGTTAAAGTATGGTCCTTCTCTGGCAGAGCACGACCCATTCGGTAAGCTTATTTTAGTCACCCCTCGTCCGGGTACTATCTCTCCATGGTCTTCAAAAGCAACGGATATTGCCCATAACTGTGGCCTTAGCCAAGTAAAGCGTATTGAGCGTGGGATTGCTTATTATATTCAAGGTGATGAACTGACCCAAGAACAGTGGCATGAAGTGATCGCGGCTTTACACGATCGCATGATGGAAAGCATTTTCTCTTCTTTTGAACAAGCGAGCGCATTATTTGTGCAGCAGCAGCCGGCACCAATGAAATCCATAGATGTGATTACGGGCGGCCGCCTTGCATTGGAAACAGCAAATAGGGAAATGGGTCTAGCGTTAGCTGATGACGAAATTGATTACTTGCTAGATGCATTTATTGGGTTAGAACGTAACCCAACGGATGTTGAGCTTTACATGTTTGCTCAAGCAAACTCAGAACATTGCCGCCACAAAATCTTTAATGCAGATTGGGTTATTGATGGTGAAGAACAGCCTAAGTCGCTGTTTAAAATGATTAAAAACACCTTTGAAAAAACACCTGACCATGTTTTATCTGCTTATAAAGATAATGCTGCGGTGATGGAAGGTTCATCTGTTGGGCGTTTCTTCCCTGAGCCTGAAGGGCGTACATACCGTTATCATCAAGAAGATGCTCATATCTTAATGAAGGTCGAAACTCATAACCACCCAACAGCGATTTCCCCTTGGCCAGGCGCAGCAACGGGCTCTGGCGGTGAAATTCGTGATGAAGGCGCAACGGGCCGTGGTGCTAAGCCAAAAGCCGGTTTAGTGGGTTTTTCTGTTTCTAACTTACGCATTCCCGGCTTTGAACAGCCTTGGGAAGAGGATTTCGGTAAGCCAGAGCGCATTGTGACCGCTTTAGATATTATGATGGAAGGGCCATTAGGCGGCGCGGCATTTAATAATGAATTTGGCCGTCCTGCGTTATTAGGTTATTTCCGTACTTATGAAGAAAAGGTCAATAGCCACAATGGTGAAGAGTTACGTGGTTATCATAAACCTATCATGTTAGCGGGTGGCATCGGCAATATCCGTGCTGATCACGTACAAAAAGGTGAAATTACGGTTGGTGCCAAACTCATTGTACTGGGTGGCCCTTCGATGAATATTGGGTTAGGTGGTGGAGCTGCTTCATCCATGGCATCCGGCCAATCAGATGCAGACCTCGATTTTGCTTCGGTACAGCGTGATAACGCAGAGATGGAACGCCGTTGCCAAGAAGTCATCGATAGCTGCTGGCAACTGGGTGATGATAACCCAATTTTATTTATCCATGACGTAGGCGCAGGTGGTTTGTCGAACGCAATGCCTGAACTGGTCAGTGATGGTGGCCGTGGTGGGCGCTTTGAGCTACGTAAAATTCTCAATGATGAACCAGGAATGAGCCCACTGGAGGTTTGGTGTAATGAATCTCAAGAACGTTATGTAATGGCAGTTTCACCTGAGCAACTCCCTGTGTTCACCGCGATTTGTGAACGTGAACGTGCTCCGTTCGCAGTGATTGGGGAAGCCACTGAAGAGCGTCATTTAACGCTTAATGATGAACACTTTGCTAACCAACCAATAGACATGCCACTGGATGTTTTATTAGGCAAAACGCCAAAAATGTTGCGTGACGTGAAAACATTAAAGGCAGAGCCGGATTCATTAGACAGAACGGCGATTAATTTAAATGAAGCGGTAAAACGTGTCCTGCATTTACCCGCTGTAGCTGAAAAAACATTCTTAATTACCATTGGCGACCGCACAGTTACAGGTATGGTTGCTCGTGACCAGATGGTTGGCCCATGGCAAATTCCTGTCGCTAACTGCGCGGTAACCACTGCTAGCTTAGATAGCTACTATGGGGAATCCATGTCAATTGGCGAAAGAACGCCAGTGGCTTTAGTGGATTTCGCTGCGTCAGCGCGTATGGCGGTAGGTGAAGCATTAACTAACTTAGCGTGTTCTTATGTGCAAGATCTTAAACGTGTAAAACTTTCTGCAAACTGGATGGCAGCAGCTGGGCACCCGGGGGAAGACGCAGGTTTATATGAAGCGGTTAAAGCGGTTGGGGAAGAACTTTGCCCTGCGTTAGGGTTAACGATCCCAGTTGGTAAAGACTCCATGTCAATGAAAACCCGTTGGCAGCAAGATGGCGAAGAGCGTGAAATGACATCGCCACTGTCCTTGGTGATCAGCGCATTTGGCCGTGTTGAAGATGTCCGCTTAACAGTGACACCTGAGCTAAAAACAGGCCATGATAACGCCTTGTTATTGATTGACCTTGGACAAGGCAATAACGCACTGGGCGGTTCTGCACTTGCACAGGTATATCGTCAATTAGGTAATAAAGCCCCTGATGTACGCAGCCCGGAAGTCTTGCTCGGCTTCTTTAATACCATTCAGAAGTTATTATCAGAGCAAAAACTATTAGCCTACCATGACCGCTCAGATGGTGGTTTATTCGTCACGTTAGTGGAAATGGCCTTTGCGGGTCATTGCGGCATTAATGTTGATATCAGCTCTTTTGATGAAGACACGCTGGCAGCGTTATTTAACGAAGAGTTAGGTGCGGTCATTCAAATTCATGAAGCTGATAGAGCGTATGTGGCAGAATGCTTTGAGCAAGCAGGGCTTGCAGGCTGTGTTCATCATCTAGGTTCTGCAATAAAGGATGATGCCGTGATCATCAATAGCCGAGATACCGTTGTTTATCGTGAGTCTCGCAGCTTACTGCGTCAATGGTGGGCTGAAACGACTTGGCAAATGCAGCGTTTGCGCGATAACGAAGTGTGCGCAGATGAAGAACACGCATTAAAACAGGATAACCAAGACCCTGGTTTGAATGTGAAACTGACTTATGACATTGAAGAAGACATTGCAGCACCGTTTATTTTGTCTGGTGTGCGTCCTAAAGTGGCCGTTTTACGTGAACAAGGCGTGAACTCCCATGTGGAAATGGCTGCCGCTTTCGACCGTGCTGGTTTCGACGCAGTTGATGTGCATATGAGTGATTTACTTGCAGGTAACTTGTCTTTGGAACAGTTCCAAACATTAGTGGCTTGCGGCGGTTTCTCTTATGGGGACGTATTAGGTGCAGGCGAGGGTTGGGCAAAATCTATTCTGTTCAACAATAAAGTCCGCGATGAATTTGCTGCGTTCTTTAACCGTGCAGACACCTTATCACTGGGGGTATGTAATGGCTGCCAGATGATGTCGAATTTACATACGCTTATTCCAGGTGCAGAGTTCTGGCCGCGTTTTGTGCGTAACCGTTCTGAACGCTTTGAAGCGCGTTTTAGCTTAGTTGAAATAGCAAAAAGCCCATCGCTGTTGCTGCAAGACATGGCGGGCTCTCGTATGCCAATAGCGGTTTCTCATGGGGAAGGGCAAGTGGAAACCCGTGCGGCTGCACATTTACAGCAGTTAGAAGATAATGGGCTGGTGGCAATGCGCTTCGTAAATAACTACGGCCAAGTGACAGAACAATATCCAGCTAATCCGAATGGGTCAGTTAATGGTATTACTTCGGTGACCTCGAAAGATGGCCGAGCAACGATCATGATGCCGCACCCAGAGCGTGTTTTCCGTACCGTGAGCAATTCATGGCACCCTGAAAATTGGGGAGAAGATAGCCCATGGATGCGTATTTTCCGTAACGCACGTAAGCAATTAGGTTAATTAGCATTTAAGCAAATTAGTCTCTAAGCAAATTTTGAATACAAGCACTCTATCACTAGGTATAAAGCCAACGTGATAGAGTGCTTTTTTATTATTTAAATATTAATTAATTTCTAATTTATTTCATGAATAAATTTATTGATATATCAGATTAACTTTTTAATTAAAAAATAAATTAAGTGCTAAATTGTTGAATGTTAAATAGTGCTAAGGCAGTGAATGGCTTAGTTATTTATATTCACGGTAAAATTCTAGAGAGTTAATATGGATGCTATAAATAAATTAAAAATGATGATGTCTTATGATAAGGAAATTGAAGGTTTGGATTATATTGATAAGAAATCAATATACATTAATTTAATGAGGGATTGCCTTAATTTAAATGAGGGGGAAGGGCATGAAGTTAAACTGAAAAATACTCGAAATGTTGTTTTTTCAGGGGAGGTGAAATCAAATTTATTTATAAAAGGGAATAAAGAAAACAATGTATTAGATGCAGGTAAAATGAAAGCTTCGATTAATGGGTATGATGGAAACGATCATCTTATTTTTCGGTCGGGTGTTGCACGAGGTGGAGATGGCGATGATAATTATTATTTACGCCGTTATCAATGGGAGAATGTTAAAAATAAAAAAACAATTAAATTAAATGCGAGAATTGTTGAAAAAACTGAAAGCCAGAGTGAAGTTAACTTAGGTTACACGCTAAATGAGATAACTAATGTAAAACTCATTGATAATGACCTGATGTTAACAATTAAGACAAAGTCGCCTTATAAAACGACGGATACTTTAGAGTTGAATTTAACATTAAAAAATGCGTATCAAAATTCAGCAGATGGAAAAGTATTAAAACATCATTATCAACTTTATACCCATGATGGTTTCTGTTTAACACCTATTCTAAAAAATTATAGAAATAAGGGAAGTTTTGATAAGATTTATGAGATTAGCTATTTTCAAGATAAAGATTATCTTAAGAGGCGTGCTGAGAATGACAAAGTTATCATCAATCAAGAAAAGAAAAATATTATTATCAATAATCAGGGGTATTCATCTCCGTCATGGGGGGATTTTAATCCTAATGGGAATGTTAAAAACCTAACGTACACAGGTAGTCATAATGATGATAACTTAACTATGGTAAATAGAGATAGCTATATTATAGCAACAAAAGGGAATGATATTTATCAATTGAAAATAGGTGGTCTTGCACAGTCAGAATTGACCGTTGATCTTAGTAATATGAAAGGAAGGGATGGTCGCGATAATAGCATTATTATAAAGCTGTTTGATGAATATGGAAAGCAGTTACGTGCAGAGGGTCACTCAATATATTTTTCCAATATGTTTAATGATAAAAAACTGAATATCAAATTCGTAGGTTATGAAAATAAAGAATTCCAACATATATATATAAAGGATGCGAATGATAATCTATTTAAGATTAACCTAAAGGTAGATGGACATGAAATAGTTACTGAAAAAAGACCCGATTTATTTACTCAGCAATCTGATGAACTTTACCATAGAAGAGGAGAGATTTATCAAAATGCGATTATTGATGCATTAGATGGAGATGATAAAATTTATAATTATAGTTATTTTGGCATGGTTGTTAATGGTGGAAAGGGTAACGACAGAATCGCTGCACATGAAGGAATGAATGTTTTATATGGTGGTGCTGGGAATGATTTTTTAGAGGGCAGTGTGCAAGGGGACTTATTATTATCAGATTTAGGTAATGATACCTTAAATGGCAATGATGGTAATGATCACTATATTGTTGATGGTTCTATAGGCCGCGGAATAACAGTTATCAATGATAATAATGGAATTAACAACATCCATTTAATGCATTTTAATAATAAATATAAAGATATAGAAGAAAATGGGGTGCCGTATCAAGTTTTTACGTCAAATTCAAAGTTACGCGAGGTGAAAATAAAAAGAATATCCTCTGATGAAATAAATAAAAATCATATTCACCATTATGATAGGCTTCCTGATAATATCTCAAATGATGTAAAGGAAAGTATGAGTCATATGGTAAGGTACTTGGCAGAACATAAACAATATTGGAAAAGAGAATATCCATTATTACCATGGCAGCCGATGTTTGCTTTTAAAGGTTTTTTCGAAAACTCGGATCACGCAATAATCGATTTATCTTTACCAGAGATCCATATTACAAAGGATTCCAAACCTTCTCAGTTAGTTATGCAATTTACTGGTAATCAACATAAAGTAATAGATGAAAGTAAACACGGACGAGTATTTAAAGCCAATATGGGCACTGGAAGTATATCTATGGCACACAATAATACTGGCCATAATGTCTTGTATGCAGAAGAAGGAAATATTGATTTATACGGTGGTGCAGGAAATGACGTACTAATTGCTAATGGCCATAGTGGGTTGTTAAGTGACCAAGAAGGAGAAAATATATTTATTGTTAATGGGGAGTTCAGAGGGGAGAGTATTATTCACCACTATAATGATAAAGACAAAATACACCTAATTAGCTTTAATCGAATACCTGAACTAATAGAGCCTGATAACCAAAATGAAATAGTTCACTATATTTATAGCTCTGAGTCTGGTTATAAAGTCACGATTATCCAACACAAAAATAGTCAAGAGCCAATCGTTATTCATCATAATTCATTATCAGGGGCTCGAAAGTATACAACAGCCCAAAAACTTGAGTATTTAGTGAATACTTTAGCAGAAATGCGGTTGCAAGATGAATATAATAGCGGTGGAATTAATGATTTTGAAAGAATAAATAACCATTGGCAACCAGCTCAACTTGTTAATAATTTTTTGTCAAAAAGGTAAGTACAAAAAAATATTAAGTACATGAGCGATTTATTTTTAACGTTATAGAGCGAATAAAATATGAAGCCCTAACCTATTGATAGTATTAGGGCTAGCTGTATTATAACAGACTGTATTCGAGCGAATATAGCAGTTTAATTAAAGCTCATTATTTCCAAAAACGGTCAATTTGTTCCCTTAATGCTTCCGCCGTTTTTTTGCCTTTTTCGCCAACTAATGCACGGCCAGCAATAAAGGCTTTTGCTTTGATACCGTTAAATAGATGAAGGTCTTCAGGGACTATTCCGCCTGTAATCGAGAGTTCTAACCCTAAATCAGACAGTTTACGCATTTTTTCGATATCTTCATTTGTCCAGCCAATACCAGCAAGTTCGGCATCGCGGGAACGATGGTAAATTGCTTGCGTAATACCAAGTTTGACCCAATTTTTGGCATCTTCAAATGTCCAATTACCATAGATTTCAATTTGGATCTCACGATTAAACTCATCGGCAACTTTTTTACAGGCAGCAATAGTGGCAATATGCGCTGCGGCTGAAACCGTGATCCAGTCTGCTCCCGCTTCAAATGCCATTCTCGATAAAATGGCTCCCCCGTCGGTGGTTTTCATATCGCAAACCAGAATGTGGTCGGGGTACTTTTGACGTAAAGTCGAGACCGCATTCATGCCATCAGCGAAAGCCAAAATGGTACCCACTTCAATAATATCAACAAAAGTGTGTACATTTTCAGCCACTTCGAGAGCAGCGGGTAAGTTGGTTTGGTCTAAAGCAATTTGGATCAAAGGTTTTGTCATTGTGATTGTCCTAAAATATTTTCATGTATTAGACGCGCAAGGCCATCACCATTGTTATCTGTCGCACAAACAAAATCCGCGTGGGACTTCACGGTGTCATCGGCATTTTTCATTGCAACTCCTAAGCCTGCTAGCTCAATCATGGAGATATCGTTGTGATTATCACCAACAGCAATAACTTGGTTTGAGTCATAACCCAGAGAGTTAAGATACTCAGCTAAACGCGTTCCTTTGTTATTGCCTTTAGCAGCAAAATCGAAACGGTTTGACCATGATTTTTCTGCATTAAAAGTTTGTTTTATCCAAGGCAAGTTTAAGAAACGCGCTAACGTAGCGGGTTCACCTTCGACGACAAATTTCCAAATATAGTCAGCGTGCTGGACTTGTTCTTCAAATGAATCAATGCGATAAATTTTTGGCGGATGTGCCATGGTTGGGTTGTTAGCCCATTGCTCCATCGCGCTCATGTAATCGATAGGGTCGATTTTTGAATACACCATGGCGTCGGTGATATACATCACCATTTTTAGTTTGTCCTGTTGCGCTAATTCAATAAAAGTAAGCGCATTCTCTTTGGTGAGAGCATTGTGTGTGAGAACTTTTTCATTTTGGTAATCATAGATATAAGTACCATTGCAACAAATAATTGGCGTGGTTAAACCAAGCTCATCATAATAGGGACGGGCTGCGGTGTGGTGGCGCCCTGTGACTATCATGACATGGCATTGCTTTGCTGCGTTGTTAATAGCTTGTTTGACAGCGGGATGGATAGTGTGTTCTTGGGTTAAAACTGTGCCATCTAAGTCAAGCGCTAATACGTTATACATAGTTGATTACCTCTATCGCTAATTAATGATTCTTTTATTATCATTAAATTAGCATAATGCTTGATCAATAACCTGATAAACATCATCAATGGTGCGGCAGCGACGTAATTTATCAAGGTCGACACCGGTTTCGCTGTCTTCATCATCGAGGACGCGAGTCACCTCCATCAAGCCCTCCATATGTTCATCGGATGAACTGCCTGCTAAAGTGATCAGCACATCAACCGGTTCATCTTCACCCTCAAAAATAATCGGTTTTTTCAGTGTGACTAAAGCAAAGGCGGTTTTTAGCACACCATCTTCAGGTCTAGCATGGGGCAGGGCCAAGCTAGGCGCGATGCAAATATAAGGTCCGAGTTTTTCGACGCTGCTGATGATTGCCTCATGATAACTGGGTTTTATTGCACCTGATGCGATGAGCAGGTCTGTACCTATCTTAATGGCATCACGCCAGTTATCAGCGGATGCTTGAAGCTGTATCGAATTATTGTCGATTAGTGACTGTTTAAATCCCATCATTGCGTTCCTATTTTTTAATGTTAAGGAAATCGATACCGCCATGAGCGATATCTATTCCTATGACTTAGGCTATTTATTTACGATAAAATTGGTATGTATGATATCGAGTAGTTCATCACCGAATGAGTTGGGGTTGAGCATATTTTGTACGCCAAGCACAAATTTTCCATCACCGGGATCCATCTCTGAGCTTAAATGCTTAGAAGAGACAATAATGTCTGTCGCTGTTAATTTCGATTTATAGTCAGATACTGCGCAGGAATCCATGATGTGTGGGATCCCCTTTTTCTCAAGATACTGGCCAATTTTCATTTTCATCATCATGGACGAGCCTTGCCCATTACCACAAACGGCTAAGATACGTACAGGTTTAGCTCCACTATGTTCAATAGGCGCTGATTCGGCTTCTTCACTAATACTAACGACGGGTTCGCTTGTACTCTGTGCATCTTCTTCGGCACGCAATTTCTTTGCCGCAAAATACATATAGACAACGGCTAAGGCGACAATGACAAAGAAGAACATTTTAGTGAACGACAAACCTTGCATAATGACAGGGAAGGCGAGTGCCCAGTCGGCCATGCCCATCCAACCACTGAATTCAGTTCCGTGGTTGTTAATTAAGCTGATTGCCCAAGCTGAACCCAATACTTCGATGATGCCCATCACGAAACACACTTTCATGACCGCTTTCCAGCCGCCAAAATGGTTTGCAAAGATACCAATAGTGGCATTGGAGAAAAACATTGGGATAAAACCAGGGATAATCATAATTGGCGAATTAAATGCCAACATACCCAGAACGGCAACAAATTGCCCGATAGCACCCCACATAAAACCAAATACCATAGCATTAGGGGAGAATGCATAGATTGCCGCACAATCGATGGCGAGCACTGCATTAGGAATGACACGCTCGGAAATCCCTTTAAAGGCCTCAGAAAGCTCGGCAACAAACATTCGCACGCCAGTGACAATGATTTGGATAGCGACGGCAAATTTTAGGCCGGTTTCAATAATATAAATGGTCCAGTGGGTGGTCCCTGCCATGGTTTGTAGGTTGGGGATACCAAAGGAAATTAAGATCACACCAAAGAATAAGGTCATTACAATGGCAGTGGCGGAGATACTGTCGTGGAAGATATGCAGCCATTTGGGCAGTTTTAAATTATCAACACTGTCATTTTTATCGCCCAATTTCGGGGAAACTTTGGTTGCTATCCATGAAGCAAACTGTTGTTGGTGGCCGATAGAAAAACCTGCACCACCCGTAACTTCTTGTGTTGGCTTGAACATAATATTGGAGGAAATACCCCAATACAGCGCCATTAAAACCGAGGAGTATAAAATGGTTTCCCACATGCTTGAGCCGAGAACAAAATAGAAAACTGCGATCAAGCCAGCTTGTTGAAACATAATATGCCCCGTCAACATAATGGTACGAATACCCGTCACGCGGCGAAAAAGGACTAAAAGAATGTTAAGGGCGAGGGCTAATAAGACGGTATAGCCCACCCAAGAGTAGTTATCCCCCATCGCTTCCATCGTGGCCATCATGGAAGTGTAAGGGTCAATAACTGAGCCTGTCAGTCCGTGGTATTCAGACATTTTTTCTATGACGGGTTTAAAGCTGGAAACTAAGGTACTAGCACCCACGCCAACTAGCATAAATCCAACAATTGTTTTGATTGTACCCTTGAGGATCGTCGTACCATCGCGCTTTAATAGCCAATAACCAATAAATGTGACTAAGCCTAATAATAGAGGCGCTTTTGTCATTACTTGGCTGTAAAAAATATAGAAAGCGTCGTATAAAAAATCCATATTTTTACCTCTAATCAAATTGTATTTGTAATTTATCTGGGTCAGAGATGATTCATATTGATCGTATCTGGTGTTATTGCGATATAATCATTTAAAGCGGTCAAACAGTCTCGCAAAAATCAAAGGTGATCATATGTAATCACGAATTGCTCTTTTATGATTGTTTGCATTTGTCTGTTTTTTTACCAGTAAAAAAATGAATAAATGGCGACTTGATCACGTAAAATTTAAATTATCAATATATATCAATATGTTAATTTTTACTTATGTCAAATGTTGTATTTTTGCATGAGCAAAGGTTGACAACATTAGATGAGATAAATAGAATCAAAACTAATCACAGATAATCATTTTGAATCATTTGTCATCATGGTGGTGATTATTAACAAATAAGGCGATGATTATGAATGAAGTGCAAAGACACAATGAAATATTGTCGTTATTGGAATCACATCGAGTGATCAATGTTTCTCATATAACCGAACAATTTAGTGTGTCTCCTGCAACTGCTCGTCGTGATATTTCAAAGTTAGATGGGCAAGGTAAATTACGAAAAGTCCGTAATGGTGCTGAACGCATTGAAAATAAAAAGCGTAAGTGGTCACCGTTAAACATCAATAGCACTGAGCACTATGAAGAAAAATCAGAAATCGCGATTAAAGCCGCGGAGCTGTGTCTTCCTGGGGAAAGTGCTGTCATTAACTGTGGTTCAACAGCTTTTATGTTAGGACAGCAATTGTGCGGAAAAAACGTACAAATTGTGACTAATTATTTTCCATTAGCGAGCTATTTGATTGACCAAGACCATGATGACGTTATTTTAATCGGTGGGCAGTATAATAAGGCTCAGAATATCTTTTTAAACCCCGCATTGAACACGTTAATGGGTTACGCAGGTAACTGGATGTTCACTTCAGGTAAAGGATTAACCGAAGCTGGCTTATACAAAGCTGACATGCTAACCGCGGTAGCTGAGCAGCAAATGCTTGACCAAATTGATAAATTAGTCGTTGTTGTAGACAGTTCCAAGGTGGGTCATCGAACCGGAATGTTATTTTGCCCAGCTAATAAGATAGATGTTCTTATCACTGGGAGGAATGCCAACTCTGAAGTTATCAAAGCGATTGCTGCACAGGGCACGCGAGTGATACTGGTTTAATTCCGTCGAATACCTGATTTTTTAATATAGACAAATTCAGCCGCCATGCCTTAATTTCTCGATTAAGGCATCAGGCTCCCTACATCTAAAATTCTAGAAAAGGTATTGTTACTATGAGCAAAGTAAATGAAATCACACGTGAATCTTGGATTTTAAGTACGTTTCCTGAGTGGGGAACGTGGCTAAATGAAGAAATTGAAAAAACGGTTATTGAACCCAATACCTTTTCAATGTGGTGGCTTGGGTGCACAGGAATTTGGTTAAAAAGTGAGGGAAATACCAATATTTGTATCGATTTTTGGTGTGGAACTGGGAAAAAAACGCAAAAAAATCCACTGATGAATAAACAGCATCAAATGATGCGTATGGGGGGGGTAGAAGCGCTGCAACCTAATTTACGTACTGCAATTTTTCCTCTCGACCCGTTTGCTATTAAAGAGGTTGATGCGATTTTAGCGTCTCATGACCATGCTGACCATATAGATGTCAATGTTGCTGCTGCGGTAATGCAAAACTGCGGTGACCACGTTAAATTTATTGGCCCTCAAGCCTGTGTGGATTTATGGACGAAGTGGGGCGTACCCGTAGAGCGCTGTGTGGTCGCCAAAGTGGGGGATGTGATTGATATCGGTGATATGAAAATCCGTGTATTAGATTCATTCGACCGTACTGCGTTAGTGACATTGCCACAGGGCGTTTCTTCCTATGATAAGCAAATTTTAGATGGTATGGATTCACGTGCAGTGAATTACCTGATTGAAACGACAGGTGGCTCGATTTACCATTCAGGCGATTCACATTATTCAAACTATTATGCGGCTCACGGTAACCGTTATCAAATTGATGTGGCATTGCTTTCCTATGGCGAGAACCCGCGTGGTGTGACCGATAAAATGACTTCATCAGATATTTTACGTGCAGCAGAGTCATTGGATTGCGAACGTGTTATTCCATTCCACCATGATATTTGGGCGAACTTCCAAAACGACCCACGTGAAATTGAAGTTTTATGGAATATGAAAAAAGAGCGTCTGCAATATAAATTTGCGCCGTTCTTCTGGCAAGTAGGTGGAAAATACACTTATCCAACGGATAAAGACCGTATGCATTATCAACATTTCCGCGGTTTTAACGATATATTTAAAAATGAACCTGAATTGCCATATAAAGCATTTTTGTAATTAATTGGTTTGTTAAGAAAAGCAGAAGGGGAAACTCTTCTGTTTTTTATTTGGGCTTAATAACGAAAAAACCGCCACGATGAAGTGACGGTTTAAGCTATTACATTTGAGATTATTCTTTTTCGTTTAAGATAAACATGCCGTATGGGTGGATCTGCAAATAGAGGTTTTCCCCAACAGAAGGTTGTAATTGAGTGGCATTGATTTGCAGCAACATTGATTGACCATGCCAATCAACAGTAACCTCATATTGAGGCCCCATATAAGCAACGTGAGTCACCGTACAGCGTTGGCTATCGTCGCCTTGTAAACTCAGTGTGATGGCTTCAGGACGAACCCCCACAGTCACCGCAGTTTTATCAGTCACAAACTGTTCTGGGCGTGGTAAGCGATAATTGAAAATATCCACAGAATCCGCACTGAGTGTTGCAGGGAAAATATTCGCATCACCCATAAAGCTCGCCATAAATTTTGAGGCTGGCTGGCGGTAGAGTTCTTGCGGTGAGCCTAGCTGCATGATTTTCCCTTTATTCATCACTAAAACCATATCCGATACCGCAAAGGCCTCGCTTTGGTCATGAGTGACATATAAAGAGGTGATATTAAACTGCTGCTGTAACTCACGAATTTTTTCACGCATGCTTCGACGTAAATTTGCATCCAAGTTACTTAATGGCTCATCGAATAACAGGACTTTTGGTTTAAGGATCAATGCACGAGCCAAAGCGACACGTTGTTGTTGGCCACCTGATATTTGGTCAACGAAACGGTCAGCAAAACCGGCTAAATCCACTAATTCTAATGCTTCCTCAACCCGTTTTTTAATTTCAGCTTTGGATAATCCTAACATTTTCAAGCCGTAACCGACGTTGTCACCCAAGGACATATGCGGAAACAGGGCGTAGGATTGGAAAACCATACAGATATCGCGTTGTTGAATGGAACGGTCTGTCACATCTTCACCGTCAATAAACATACGGCCTTCAGAGGGTTTCTCTAAGCCAGCCACTAAGCGTAATACGGTAGTTTTACCGCAGCCTGATGGGCCGAGTAGGGTCACCATGCTACCTTGCGGAATTGAAAGACTTAAATCATCGATGACGGTATTGTTGCCAAAGCGTTTAGTCACATTTTTTAGTTCAACAAAATGATGTTGTGTCATGTCAGTTACTCCATGATTACTGTGCATTTTTGGCTTTGGAACGTGAAACACGGGCTTCGCCAATCAAATAGTCAAATAAGAAAATAATTGCCAACATTACGACAATCAGGATTGAGCCGTAGGCAATGGCAACGCCATATTCACCGTCTTCGACACGGTTCAATATATAGGCCGTTGCGACGCGCGTATCTGGGGTAACCAAGAACACAATCGCACTGACAGTAGTGATCGCGCGGACAAAGCTATAAATCAACGCGGAGAGAATGGCTGGGCGCAACAGTGGCAACAGGATAAAGAAGATGGTGCGCATTGAACCCGCTCGTAAGCTGAGTGACGCTTCATCCAATGATTTATCAATTTGGCCTAATCCTGCGATACCGGCACGGATCCCCACAGGGACGTTACGCATGGTCATTGAAATAATTACGATGGCAGCCGTTCCCGTTAAATAAAACGGTGAGTCGTTAAAGGCTAAAATGTATGATACACCTGCCACGGTACCTGGTACCGCAAAGCACAACATCGTCGTGAATTCGATGGTCTTTTTACCACGGAAGTCTTGGCGAACCACGATATAGGCAATCAGTAAACCAAGGATCGCGGTAATAGGTGCGGCAATACCTGCGTACAGAAGGGTATCCAACAATGACGGCCATGCCCCATCGCTCATGCCTTGACCAAATAATTTAATAAAGTTATCAAAGGTTAAGGTGTAATCAACTCCCCAGTTAACAGTGAAACTGCCGTAGAAAATACTGCCGTATAACAAGACGTTAAATGCAACCCAAATGGCTAAGAAAGTTGTTACGGTGGCAATTAACGATGTCGGTAATGGTTGAACATCACCACGGTAAGATTTTCCTGACACAGTGACATAGGAGCGCTTGCCTATCCACATATACTGAACGCAGAATACTAATAGTGAGAACACTAATAGTGACGCACCTAAGGTACTGGCGGCTTGATAGTCCAGCTGTGACCCGGTGATATAGAAGTAAATTTGTGTTGCGAGTACGTCGAAATTTCCGCCTAAAACTAATGGGTTACTAAAGTCAGCCAATGATTGCACGATAACGATTAAAAATGCGTTTGCCAAAGCAGGTTTCAGTAATGGCATAAATACATTAAAGAAAGTTTGGTAACGGTTGGCTCGTAAAGTATAAGACGCTTCTTCTAAAGATGGGTGAATGGTTTTAATCGCACCATCTAAGATCATGAATGACATTGGCGTGAAGGCTAGAACTTGCGCTAACCAAATCCCTGTAAAGCCATACAGCCAGTTGGTATTTTCAAGGCCCATATAGGTCGCAAGGAATTCAGTAATATACCCTGAGCGTCCCATCATCAAGGTAACTCCGAGACCGACGACAAATGGTGGAGTGACGATAGGCAAAATAGAAAAAACACGGCCAATAATGGCAGAGCGTTTAGCAATACGCGTGGTATAAATGGCTAAAATTAAACCAAAGAAAGTACAGCCAGCCCCTACCGCTAACGATAAAAATACTGAGTTAATAATAACTTGGACAATATGAGATTGTGTCAAAATTGCCACAAAGGCGAATGGTGCAAAGTCTCCATTTCCATCAGTAAACATTGGGATAAAAATAGCGACACTTGGGAACACAATAAACAGGGTTATTAAAGCAACAACGGTGATCAGCGAGCCAATAACAAACTGGTCTCCACCGAGCCACTCAAGGCGGGTTAACGCCAATGTCATCACCATTCCCAAGGCGATAAATAGCACAATAGCGGAGTAACCTAACCCTTTTCCTTCAAAGTAGGAGGTTAAAATCACCACGGCGGCGGTGATAACAGCCACGCCAATATCGAAATAATGGCGTGTTTTGTGATAACGGTCCGCTGGTGTTAACGGGCGAATAAATAAAATGGAAGGTAATAAATACCAAAGCCAGCTAATGTTTAGGCTACTCCAACCGTAAGCCGCTATGATTTCGTCTTGTGTTGAGTCAAGAACGCCATAATCTAGGCTCCAAGAAGGTAGTAATGCGAAACCTAGCCAAGCAATCAGCAGCCAAAAAAAGATACTATCTTTTTTGGTTGGGGTCGATAAGGTTAGGGTTTGAGACATAGTTCCCCCTAAGCTCGTCATATTTTGCATTGTCACGGTGTTGGCTTATTTCGCTAACCCTAGTCACATACTTTTGCATGTTCTTAGAGATAACGTCACTTGCCGCCTAGTGGCAACGCTCATAACTCGAAGCTTAATTAAATTAATTTTTTATTTTAGTTAAGTAAGTGCTCAGTGCGGCGAGTTAACGCCGCACTTAATACTATTTGCTCATTTTGACTTCAGTAACCCATTTGTTGATAAGGTTTTTACGGACGTCAGCATCGCCGTATTTATCCATATCGTAATTAATTAGGTTCAACTCATTGAGTTTCAATGAGATAGGTGAGGATTCAGCCGTCGTATTGGTCAGGATTTGATAAGATTTCCCTTCTTTCCAGCTCAGCTCTTGAGCTTCTTTCGATAAGACGAAATCGACAAACAGTTTCGCGTTGTCCATATTACGTGCATTTTTCAGGATACTGATCCCACCGATTTCATAGCCTGTTCCTTCACAAGGGGCGATAAGTTCTAATGGCGCACCGTTTTCCACTTCTAATGAATAATCATGTAAGAAGCCAATACCAATTGCCGACTCACCACGAGCGGCATTACGTGCCGGGGCAATACCAGACTTAGTATATTGAGAGATATTTGAGTTTAGTTTTTTCAGGTAATCAAAGGCTTGCTCATTTCCCCATAATTGGTCGAAAGTGGCTAATGCGGTATAAGCAGTTCCTGAACTTTGTGGATCTGCAATTTGAATTTCGCCTTTATATTCAGGTTTAGTTAAATCTTTCCAGCAAGTTGGGATTGGCAAGCCTTTCTCTTTTAAGCGGTCTTTATTGACACCGAAACCTAAAATACCGATGTAAACAGCGGAAGAGTAGTTGCCTTTACGTTTTGCTGGGTCTTGGAACTGCGGCATGATTTCAGACAGATTCGGCGATTTGTATGGCTCAAGTAAATCCATTTCCCCAGCTTGTGAATGTGGGTCTAATGTACCGCCATACCACACGTCAGCTTGTGGGTTACGTTTTTCTGCTTCAATTTTGGCTAAAGTACTGCCAGAACCATTACGTACAAAGGTGGTTTTGACATCGTATTTCTTAGCAAAAGCTTGCGTTTCAGTTTCACACATGGCGTTAGTGGCGCTACAGTAAACAACTAAACGGCCTGCCGCATTCACAGTGGTAGAAATAGCCGCTAGGGATAAACCCGCAGCGATAAGCGTAGAGAGAGTTTTCAGTTTCATTTTCAGTCCTTTATTCAGGTTTTATTATCAGAGGGTGAAACAGTGCCTGCTAAATGCTCTCGTTTGCTGACATTGGCAATCAAAAGAGGCATTAGCAGTAATCCCATCAAAGCCGCGGCACTGGCTAGTAAAGAAAACATCCCTGACCAACCATAGTGTGCAATGACTTGAGAGAGTGGCCATCCAGCGATTGCAGCCCCTAAATAGGCATACAAACCCAGATAGCCCGTTACCGCTCCAGCTGCTTTTTTATGACAATATTCTGTTGCAGCTAGACCGATTAACATTTGGGGCCCAAAAACAAAAAATCCGATAGCAAAAAAACATACAGCCAATAAAGCGTAGTGATGAATTGGTGTTAACCATAAGGCGCTCACGGAGACACAAAGCCCCAATGAAAACAGTAGGATCATAGGTGCACGTTGGCCACGAAATAGGATATCAGAGCCCCAGCCCGAGCAGAGCGCACCTAATAATCCCCCTAATTCAAATAACGACAGTGTGGCATTTGCACTGAGTAAGTTAGTGCCATGCTTTTCTGTTAACCATAAATTCCCCCAATCGTTTATCGCCATGCGAATCAGATAAACCAAAATATAGGAGAAGCCTAGTAACCAAATCATTCGGTTAAAAATAATGGCATCTTTTAAAATCGTTAACATCGGCATGGGAGGGGACAAACGCTCTTGGCGTAACTCCAAAACATCTTGTCGCCATTGCCCCACGCTTGGTAGCTGTTCTTCTTGTGGTGTGCCACGTAATTGGCGGCACAGCCATAACCCAATGATGACACCAATAATCCCGGGGACAATTAACGCCATTTGCCAGCTGTACTGGGTTGCCAATAGTGCTGTAAGCAAAGGCAGTAACATTCCACCTAGGTTGATGGAAATATTCCACAGCCCCCACCAAAACCCACGCTCATTGCGTGAATACCAGTGCGTTAGAATACGTGCGCAAGGTGGCCAGCCCCAACCTTGAAAAAAGCCATTTAGTGTCCAGACAATTAATAACGCGGGAAACGATAAACAATAGGCAAAAATAATATTCAGTAGCCCAGTCATCACTAAACCGACGCCCATAAACCAACGGTATCCGGTAATATCGTGGAAAATTCCCGATAAAAACTTAGAAATACCGTAGGTTAAATAAAAGGCAGTCGCTATCCAGCCAATATCGCTTTTATCGAGAAACAGCTCGTTTTGCATGACAGGCATCACGAAGTTAAAACTCTTTCGCGTAAGGTAAAAAGTGGCATAACCAATAATCATTGATAGCATTAAGCGGCGACGCCAAAAACGATACGTGTTATCCAGACTCAAGGTGTCTTTACCTGTCATAGGGCGGTTTCTCTTGTTAGGCAGAATGTAATCAAGTTTTTAACAAAAAGGATGAGAGAAGGTATTAGAGGACTAGGAATTATTCCTAGTTTTGTGAGGTTTTATCTCAAAATGTGGGCAAGTTAACACTTATTTGTGTTCCATTTTGGGTGGTCAGTGTCCAGTCACCGCCTAAGGCTCGAACTCTCTCCTCAATACCGCGCAAACCAAAGCCACTCGTGCGTTTGCTAAATGGAATACCAACGCCATTATCATCAACAACTAGCTGGATCGAGTCACCTATTTGCTTAAGAGATATGTGGATTTGTGTGGCTTTTGCATGTTTACTGATATTGTTTAGTAACTCTTGGACGAGACGATAAAGTGTAAACAAAACCGTTTCATTGATCGGTGTTTCTTGTAAGCCATAATGAAATTGGCACTGGATATTATTTTGTGGGAAAGAAAATTCAGCAATTAAGTGCTTAAGTGCATTTTCAAGGGACATTTCATCCAATACGGGAGGGCGTAATTGGCGTAACATTTGCAGCGTAGATTGGTGAATTTGCTGGGCTAATTCATTTATTTGGCTTGCGGCTTGGTGGCTGATATCATCTGGCGCCGTTTTTTTCACTAGCATCGACTGAATTTGGATGGCAGTAATATTTTGCCCAATCTCATCATGCAGCTCACGGGCAATCGCTTTTTTGATATCCTCCTCTGTGTGCACGAGCTGCCGCATTAAGTCGCGGCGTGCTTTTAACTCCTCTTCTAGGCGTTGGCGATAACGCTGTAAATTACTGGCTAATTGTTTCTGCCGGCTAATTGCTATCCCAAGCCCAATGCCAATTAAGGCCTGGGTGCTGAGAAACATTTCTAACTCTTCTAAATCGGCAAATGCCCCGTGAAATTGCCGTGCAAAAGTAATAATTAAACTGCCTAATAATGCAGAAAGTACGCCACCTTGCCAGCCATAGCGGTAGGCCATAAAAACGTTAGGAATAAATACCAGAAGGACAATTAACCGTTCGATTTCGGGGGCGAAAAAAACTTGGACACTGAGCCCGACAACACAAAATAGAAAACACCAAACAATTAAGGATGTGCGCAATTGTTTATCTGGCGTTCCATAATCCAGTAACATCTGGTAGTGCTGTTCGTGGAGATACTCATAAATAAGGTAAACAAAAGGAGAAAGGAGTATTCCCCCTGTGAATGTTGTTAGAAATAACTGGCTAATGGAATAGGGTGATAACCCACTGAATAATAAGGCATGTAATACACTATTTGCGGCAACACCTGCGAGCAATAATAATAATCGTTGCCAATATAACGTATAGCGCCACCAGATGTTTTGAATGACAAAAGCAACACCTAGACTTAATAATGGAGACAACAGCAAAACAGGTTGAAAGAGAAGTTGCTCCGATGATAACCAAAAATTCAATATTCCTTCGCTAAGCAGCAGTGTTGGCCAGTAGCGCCGCCAAAGGATAATCATCAATGCTAGGCGCAAGCCTTGTGGAAGAAACAACGTTGCCTGAAAACTGTTTTGACTTAAATAAAAGCCGATGATCCACAACCCAATCCATAACAGGGAATAGGTAAAAAATAAAAAGATGGATTGCAGCGTTAACCGTAAGCTTTTATTCATGCCTGAATTACCTTGAAATTAGGTTATGTTCTAACGCGTAATGAACAAGGTCGATGGTATTTTCACATTGTAGTTTGCCTAAAATATTTGCGCGGTGCACATGCACAGTTTTATGGCTTAGTTCAAGTTGCTCTGCGATCACTTTGACACTCAAGCCAGCCACTAATAAATCAAACACTTCCCGTTCTCGGGGCGTCAGTTCTTGTAGGCTTTTTTGCTGTTGTGGTGAATGGCGTAGCGCTCGCATAGCATCAGAGCATAGGTAGCAACCGCCTTGGTGTACAGAGCGAACCGCTTGGACTAGCTCTTCAGGGCCACAACGTTTTGTTAAGTAAGCACTGGCGCCTGCATCCAATGCGCTTTGTACAAAGGCTGGGGTATCATAAATGCTCAAGATAATAGTGCGAAAATCAGGCTTTTTTTGGCGTAACCGTGATAAAAGTTGTAAACCGTTTTCATCTGGCATCGAAATATCCATGATGGCAACATCAATATCTAAATTAAGCAAATTAGGCCAAGCCTCTTGAGCATTGGCATATTGCCCGACAACCGAAATATCAGGTTCAAGTGTCAAAAGTTGTGCGAAACCAGAACGCACAACGATGTGGTCATCAACTAACGCGATTTTTATCATATTTTTTATCAATTTGATGAGTAGGGTATTGGGAAATCTTATATCAATATAGGAAAAGATAAGCTAGAAGCAGAATGTAAAATTCTGCTGTTCATCTATAATGACGAGCAATTTTTTTATTGGGGTAAAATTTTCACGCAAACTTATTTATATTGAATAATAAATAACCAAAAAACAAGGTGTATAAAAATAGCGACAAACCCCCCATAGGGGTGTCTCCAAAAGGAGACATTTATCTTATTGATAAATATAGACTTATAAGATTGGTGTTTAGGGTGTCTTAAATTAGCGACAATATTGAGAAAGAGATAAACCGTTTCAGTGTATCCAGAATCACTGAATAGACTGTGAAAAATAAATTGTCTTATTTTTTAATGTTTTAAAAAATAAGTTGAAAAGTTGGCACGGCTTGTGCATAATAATATTTAGTTGCTCATTCAACTTCTTATGTAGGTCCAAAATTAGTTGGGTACATACCACATAAACCAAGAATGACGCCAAAGTAAGGTGCCTACCGTCCAACAGCACAGATATTCGCCTTAGGGCCTTATCAAACACAGGGCGACACGTGGAGTGAGGCACCACCTATATAATTATCTTTAATGTAAAGACATAATTATATAAAGCAGTAACCATCAGAGTAGTTGTTATCGCTGGCGGGGTAAAGGTGAGTCCTTTATCCCGCCTTCCTGTTTTATGCCCATCATAATGCCTGTCATACTTCGAACCGCAGCGTTGTTACCTGCGTTCAGCTACTCTAGTCATATACTTTTGTATGCTTCATAGAGATATCTTCTCTTGTCACCTAGCTGCAATCCGAATTATTTAGGGCATAGCTGAAGATATTTTAGACGAGTCAGATATTAAACAATTCGCTTTATAGAATATACCTACCTGAAAACTATTGTCTTTTACCAATTAACTTGGCACGTTCATTGCTATTTCACTCTTATACTTAGTCTGATTTTAACGCTATGGGACACAGAATTTGGATTGTGCTTTTCGCATTACAGGGAGTTCTGCTACCATTGCAATACGTTTAATGGGTATGAGATGAATGTATTGAGTAAATGGCGTTTTTTCCCTCGCTCCTTGCGTCAACTAGTTGTGATGGCATTTTGGCTTGTACTGCTTCCTTTATTAGTATTAGCCTATCAAGCATATCAAAGCCTTGAGCAACTGAGTAACCAAGCAGCCAATATCAATAAAACCACGTTACTTGACGCACGGCGTAGTGAAGTGATGAGTAGCCTCGCATTAGAAATGGAGCGGAGCTATCGTCAATATTGTGTTTTGCAAGATGCCACATTGAAAACCCAATATCAGAAACAGTTTGCTGACTACCAGCAAATGTTTGAACGCCAGAGTACTATCTTACCCGCCTCGTCAGATACTTCCGCGTTGACTAAAACATTGGATGCGCTTAAGACGGTCACATGTGAAAACAATGAACCAACAGAAAAAATCACACGGGCTTTAGAACAATTTTCTACTGAGAATGCCTTATTAGTGCAAGAAACTCGAGATGTGATTTTTAGCCGTGGGGAACAGTTGCAAAAAGCGATTGCGAATAAAGGCCAACTATTTGGTTGGCAAAGTTTAATTTTATTCTTATTAAGCGCATTGCTAGTGGCACTATTCACTCGGATGATTATTGGCCCCGTTAAAGCTATCGAGCGAATGATTAACCGTCTCGGTACTGGGCGTACGATAGCCAATAATATTGAGCGCTTTAAAGGCCCTAGGGAGCTACGGACAATCGCACAGCGCATTATTTGGTTAAGTGAACGACTCGCATGGCTTGAATCACAGCGCCACGAATTTCTCCGCCATATTTCACATGAATTAAAAACGCCTCTTGCAAGCATGCGTGAAGGGACGGAGTTACTCGCGGACGAGGTTGCTGGGCCATTAACCGTGTCTCAAAAAGAGGTTGTAGAAATTCTTGATCACAGCAGTAAGCATCTTCAGCAACTTATTGAGCAATTACTTGATTATAATCGTAAGCTTGTAGATGACCCTCCAGAAGCACAGATCGTTGATTTACAAAAACTCATTGAAGATATCGTCAAAGCACATAACTTACCTGCACGGGCTAAGAACATCAAAACAGAAGTGCGTTTAAAAGTGGATAGCTGTTTAGCTGAACCCTCACTTCTTGGGCGAGTTATTGATAATATCTATTCCAATGCGGTGCACTATGGTGGCGAATCAGGTAATATTTGGATCTCTAGTCGCCAAACAGGTAATAAACTTCTGATTGAAGTTGCGAATACAGGAACGCCAATTCCTGAATCTGAGCAAAGCATGATTTTTGAGCCGTTCTATCAAGGTTCATTACAAAGAAAAGGTGCTGTTAAAGGAAGTGGGCTAGGGCTAAGTATTGCGCAAGATTGTATTAAACAAATGGGAGGAGAACTTTCTCTCGTTCCCAATAAATCAGCAGATGTCTGTTTTAGAATTGAACTGCCTCTAACCGCAGAGAATGAATAATGGTAAATCGGTCTACAGGTGTTTGGGCGGTACTTTACCGTAACGCATCGTTAAATAAACATAATCAAAGAGTACCTTATGTGATGAGACGTACGGGGCTCAATTTTGGGGCGGTTTTATTTTCCCTAATTTTAAGTGGTTGTGTAGTCAAGAATGGTCAGTCACCACTCGAAACTCTGGCCCAAGTCGTTGTGCCAGAAGTTAAAGTTACAGACTACCGTTATACATCATGTGAAACGATTTGGAATAATGACCAGCCAACTGCACGGGAAAATGCACTATTTTGGTTGCGAATGATGGACTGTGCTGATCGCACTGAAACCAGTCAAGCACGTGAAGACGCAAGCAAAATAGAAGTAACAAACTGGTCGAGCGCATTTCAACATAATATTTTGTTGAATTCTGCGGATCCGTCCATTGCAGAACGCCGTAAAATGCTTGATAGCATAAATACGTATAGTTTGAATTTTCCAACAGCCATAAGGCCATTATTACAATTATGGCGTGAGCAACAAGTGCAAATTATCAACTTGTCAGACTCAGGGGCCCGCTATAAACGCTTACAGCAAGAAATGGATAGCAAACTCGACCGTTTAAAGGAAGATAATGCTAAATTGGCTTTCGAGCTGAATACGACCTCCCGTAAGCTTGAAAATTTAACGGATATTGAACGTCAGCTTTCTTCTCGCAAAAAAAGCACGAACGAAACCGAAAAAGACGTGGAAAATGGGGGGGAAGGAGATAAACCTATTTCCTCAGAAGAGCCAAAGCCGGGTAACAGCGTATCTTCTCCAGTAGAACAAAATTCATCGGAGAATGAACAAAAATGACGAATCGCAAGTCAGCAAGTTTATTGTTAGTTGACGATGACCCAAGCCTTCTTAAACTGTTAGGTATGCGCTTGAGTAGTGAAGGTTTTAAAGTCACTACAGCAGAAAGTGGTCCAGAAGCACTAAAAATCTTACAAAAAGAAAAGTTAGATTTAGTGATCAGCGATTTACGCATGGACGAAATGGACGGCATGGCGCTATTTGATGAAATTCAAAAAGCGCATCCAAATATGCCTGTCATTATATTAACGGCACATGGCTCTATTCCTGATGCAGTAGCAGCAACGCAGCGGGGCGTATTTAGTTTTTTAACTAAACCTGTCGATAAAGACGCGTTGTATAAAGCGATTGATGAGGCACTCGCGCTCTCCTCGACACCGATTAGCGATGAAGAGTGGAGCTCTGGCATTGTCACGCGTAGTCCCTTAATGATACGGCTATTAGAACAAGCACATATGGTGGCGCAATCTGATGTTAGCGTATTGATTAATGGGCAAAGTGGTACAGGTAAAGAGGTATTAGCTCAGGCTATTCATAAAGCTAGTCCTAGGGCTCGTAAGCCATTTATTGCCATTAACTGCGGTGCACTGCCTGAACAATTATTAGAGTCTGAATTATTTGGCCATGCGAAAGGGGCTTTTACCGGTGCAGTCAGTAACCGCGAAGGGTTATTCTTTGCAGCCAGTGGTGGTACGTTATTTTTAGATGAAATTGGCGATATGCCAATGCCATTGCAGGTTAAATTATTGCGGGTATTGCAAGAGCGCAAAGTTCGTCCTTTAGGCAGTAACCGCGATTTAGACATTGACGTGCGTATTTTGTCTGCAACTCACCGTAATCTTCCTAAAGCGATGGAAAAAAATGAGTTTCGTGAAGACCTCTACTATCGCCTGAATGTGGTTAATTTACGTATTCCTGCGTTAAATGAGCGTTCAGAAGATATTCCATTATTAGCTAATCACTTATTACGTGAATCTGCATCACGACATAAACCTTTCGTACGCAGTTTTTCCAGTGATGCAATGAAATGCTTAATAACAGCGAGCTGGCCGGGTAATGTCCGCCAATTAGTGAATGTTATTGAACAGTGTGTTGCATTAACTACGTCCCCAGTTATCAGTGAAGCGTTGGTTAGCCAAGCCCTGCAAGGTGAAAATACGGCCTTGCCGACATTCGTTGAAGCACGTAATCAATTTGAATTGAATTATTTACGTAAGTTATTACAAATGACGAAGGGAAATGTCACCCAAGCAGCTCGAATGGCAGGACGAAACCGTACAGAATTTTATAAATTACTTGGCCGCCATGATTTAGAAGCCAATGATTTCAAAGAATAAATAAGAATTATTTACCACATGGTTGTTATCGATTACATTATGTGGAATAAGGCAATTCATATTCACGCTCCGGGAGAAAAAACACCTTATGAGCCGTAAGCTTAATATTTCACTAGCACAACTTAATTGGTTAGTCGGTGACATCGAAGGCAACTGCGAACGCATGTTGCAAGTTGTGAGTGAACAAGCACCAAACACAGATATTGTCATGTTTTCAGAGTTGTCTTTGACAGGCTACCCACCAGAAGATTTGATTTTTCGTGGCGATTTTGAAGATCGTTGCGTCGCACAATTAGAACGTTTACAAAAAGCAAGCTCAGAGACAGCGATTATCGTTGGTCACCCATGGTATGAAGGGGATGATATCTATAATGCATTATCATTTTTCTACCAAGGTAAACTGCACGCACGTTATTTTAAACAAGAGCTACCCAATTATGGCGTGTTTGATGAGCCTCGTTATTTTACCGCAGATGAAAAAACCTGTGTCGTTGAATTTAAAGGCTATCAGCTTGGCTTATTGATTTGTGAAGATATTTGGTATGACGAGCCGGTAGATGCAGCCAAAGGGGCTGGCGCTGAAATATTATTGACAATCAATGCATCTCCTTATGACATTAATAAAGAACATATTCGAACCGATTTATTAGTCGAACATTGTAAACGCACTCATATGCCAATTGTGTATCTCAACCAAGTGGGTGGGCAAGATGAATTGGTGTTTGATGGTGGCTCAAAAATCATTGCAAACAAGGGCAAGCAAACCTTTAAATTGGAAGAGTTTAAAGAGCAGGTTATTACAGTGCAATTTGATGAACTTGCACTGGTGAGCGAAGGTAGTGTATTTATTGAAAATGACCCTGTTGCACAGGTATACCAAGCCTTAGTCATGTCAACTCGTGACTACATCAATAAAAATGGTTTTAATGGGGCTATTTTAGGGCTATCAGGGGGTATTGACTCAGGGCTGACAGTGGCTATTGCTGTTGATGCAATAGGGAAAGAGCATGTGCAAGCAGTGATGATGCCATTCCGTTATACTTCTGAAATGAGTATTCACGACGCTAAAGAACAAGCTGATTTGCTTGGTGTTGAGTTTGATATCGTATCTATCGAGCCGATGTTTGATGCATTTATGGCGCAGTTAACGCCTATGTTTGAAGGGACTGCGGTTGATACAACTGAAGAAAACTTACAAGCACGGTGCCGAGCGGTTATTTTAATGGCGATGTCGAATAAACGCCGTCGCTTAGTGCTGACTACCAGTAATAAAAGTGAGTCAGCAGTCGGTTACTCAACGCTTTATGGTGATATGGCGGGTGGGTTTGATGTGTTAAAAGATGTGCCTAAAACCCTTGTCTTTGAGTTGGCTAAATACCGTAATACATTATCTCCTGCAATCCCACAACGTGTGATTGATAGGCCGCCATCAGCAGAACTTGCGCCAGGCCAATTAGATCAAGACAGTTTACCACCTTATGATGTGCTAGACGCCTTATTAGAAGGTTATGTGGAAAAAGACTTGTCAGTGAATGACCTAATCAAACTTGGTTTCGATAAAGACGTAGTACGCAAAGTTGTGCGTCTTGTCGATATTAATGAATATAAACGTCGTCAGGCTCCGGTTGGGCCACGTATTACGATGCGTAATTTTGGCAAAGATCGCCGCTATCCGATCACCTCAGGTTTTGGCCGTAAAAACTGGTCATAACAGGAATTATTTATGAAAAAAATTGATGCAATTATAAAGCCATTCAAACTTGATGATGTCCGTGAAGCGTTGGCAGAAGTCGGTATTACAGGAATGACCGTAACTGAAGTGAAAGGTTTTGGTCGTCAAAAAGGGCATACTGAACTTTACCGCGGTGCAGAGTATATGGTCGACTTTTTACCTAAGGTAAAAATTGAAATTGTTGTCCCTGATGACATTGTTGAAAACTGTGTCGAAACCATTATGCAAACGGCACAAACAGGTAAAATCGGTGATGGGAAGATCTTTGTTTATGATGTCGCCCGCGTGATCCGTATTCGTACTGGTGAGCAAGACGAAGAAGCGATTTAGTCAATTTAAGTTGATATGAAAATGCGGTAACGGAAAATACACAGGAATGGGATTAGAATTGCGTATTTATTATGCGAGCCCGTTACCGCTAAATTAGAAAACTACGAACATTCCACTAGTTAACCAATTTCCTTCAGTTAATATGTTTCATAGAATGCTCTCCTAAACAGAAGAGCATTTTTTGTGCATTAATTGAGGGGCAATACCTTGTGTGGCCCAAAACATTCATAGTGAATTGCATCGGCATTGACACCCATTGCAATTAACTGCTTACCTACGTGCTGCATAAAACCAACAGGGCCACAGAAATAGAACTGCATATTCGGTTGCTCAATCCATTCACGTACCAATTCTAAATTCATTAAACCTTCATATTGGTAATCAAACCCGAGGCGATCTTCCTCTCTTGGTTGATTAAACCAAATCGCAGATTGGCTAATTTGCTGTTTTGCTAGTAGTTGTTGAATCTCGTGCCTGAAGGCATGAACTGCACCATTCTCAGCGGCATGGAACCAATTTACTTGTGCGCTGTGAGCTTGTTCCGTTAGATGATTTAACATACTTAACATTGGGGTTAAGCCAACCCCTGCCGAAATTAGCGTAACAGGCGTTGTATTATCAACATCGATAAAGAAATCCCCACATGGAGGTGCGAGATGCACGCTGTCACCTTCATTTAATTGTTGATGTAAGAAATTAGAAACGGCGCCTTGGTCTTCACGTTTTACCGCGATACGGTAGCTACGACCATTAGGGGCAGTAGTCAGTGAGTATTGGCGGATTTCTTGGTTTTCAAATCCCGGGTTGTTGACATAAATCGTGATATATTGGCCTGGGCGGTAATCAGCGACAGGTTGCCCATCGACAGGAACAAATTCAAAACTTGTGATCACATCACTTTGTGACTGTTTTTGCGCTAATTTAAATTCACGTAAGCCTTCCCAACCCCCATTTTTATCTGCATTTTCTTGGTAAATCGCAGCTTCTCTACCAATAAAAATATCGGCTAAAACACCGTAAGCTCTTCCCCATGCATCAAGCACCTCTTGGCCTGGGTTAAGGAGTTCATCAATAGCCGCGAGTAAGTTTTCCCCAACAATGGGATAGTGCTCAGGTTTAATATTTAAGCTTACATGCTTTTGGGCGATTTTTTCGACAGCTGAAATGAGAGCTTCAGGAGTTTCAATATGCACAGCATATGCGCAGATAGCATTGAAAAGGGCTTCACGTTGGTCCCCATTCATTTGGTGAGTCATGTTAAAAATATCTTTTAACTCAGGATGCTGTTTAAACATCCTATCATAAAAATGTGCGGTCAGTTTTGGCCCTGTTTCAGCAATGGCAGGAATGGTGGATTTAACAATGGCGATGGTTTGGCTATCTAGCATACAGGTGCTCCTGAATTATTTTCATGTTCTCGTTATCGTTAAGGTAAAAAGCTATTTTTTGTAATATCAAAAATATCTCTTTGTACATCAGTGAGATAATATTATTTCATCTCAGTTAACCTCTATTTTTTGAGATCCATGAAGGCGATTTATAAAGATGTATTTTAAATACAACTTATAATATTTAAGGGTTTATGTAAAGACTCAAACTGGGAAAATAGGGTGAATTTAGGCACATAATGAGAAGGGGATTACAAATCTGGAGGTTTGTCCGTCAAAAATTAAAATTTGGGCTATTTTATAATGAAGCCTTCAGAAGCAAATGAAGTGAAAAAAATTAATGCAATCGTTTGCGTATATTTTTTCTTTAGGGCTATCTCAAGAGTGAAAAAGAGTTTACACTGTGTGTCATTGCGATGAATCGATTTTCAACCTATTGAATTGCTGAGGCAGGAGAAGCGAATGTTAAAGCGTGAAATGAATATTGCTGACTACGATCCAAAATTATGGGAAGCAATGGAGCAAGAAGTACAACGTCAAGAAGAACATATTGAATTAATTGCTTCTGAAAACTATACCAGTCCACGAGTCATGCAGGCTCAAGGTTCTCAGCTAACCAATAAATATGCAGAAGGTTACCCAGGCAAACGCTACTATGGCGGTTGTGAGCATGTTGATGTGGTCGAGCAATTAGCGATTGACCGCGCAAAAGAGCTATTTGGTGCTGACTACGCAAACGTACAACCACACTCAGGTTCACAAGCTAACGCTGCAGTTTATATGGCGTTATTACAACCAGGCGACACCGTTCTGGGGATGAACCTTGCACATGGTGGCCACTTAACCCACGGTTCACCAGTTAACTTCTCTGGTAAACTGTATAACATCGTACCTTATGGTATCGATGAAAGCGGTAAAATTGACTACGACGATATCAAAGCGCAAGCGGAAAAACACAAACCAAAAATGATTATCGGTGGTTTCTCTGCGTACTCAGGTGTGGTTGATTGGGCAAAAATGCGTGAAATCGCAGACAGCATTGGTGCTTACCTGTTTGTTGATATGGCTCACGTTGCAGGTTTGATTGCTGCGGGTGTTTATCCAAACCCAGTGCCTCACGCACACGTTGTGACGACAACGACACATAAAACTTTAGCGGGTCCACGTGGTGGATTAATTTTAGCTAAAGGTGGTGACGAAGAATTATACAAAAAAATCAATTCAGCAGTGTTCCCTGGTTCTCAAGGTGGCCCTTTAATGCATGTTATTGCAGGTAAAGCGGTTGCTCTGAAAGAAGCGATGGAACCTGAGTTTAAAGTTTATCAACAGCAAGTTGCTAAGAATGCGAAGGCGATGGTCGATGTTTTCCAAAAACGTGGCTATAAAGTGGTATCTGGCGGTACTGAAAACCACTTATTCTTAGTTGATTTAGTTGATAAAGACATCACTGGTAAAGATGCAGATGCAGCACTTGGCCGTGCGAATATCACTGTTAACAAAAACAGTGTACCGAACGACCCTAAGAGCCCATTTGTAACGTCTGGTGTACGAATTGGTTCTCCTGCGATTACGCGCCGTGGCTTCAAAGAAGCAGAAGCGGGTGAGCTAGCTGGCTGGATGTGTGATATTCTAGACAACCTCAATGACGAAGCGACCATTGAGAGCGTGAAGCAAAAAGTATTAGCAATTTGCAAAAAACACCCAGTTTACGCATAACATAACGTAATATTAATTACCTAAACCCGCTTCTACATGCATGTATGAGCGGGTTTTTTGCATTGAAAAAACGGAGGAGTGATGGTCATTCCATCAACGCGTTGGCTAGCTATTGATTATTTTACCTACTTTTTTGCCTACAGTATTTTCTTACCATTTTGGTCAGTTTGGCTACAAGGTGAAGGAATTGATGCAGAAATGATTGGCGTTTTGTTAGGGGTTGGGCTAGCAGCCCGTTTCCTTGGCGCGATGTTTATTACTCCTTTAGTTAAAGAGCCCTCGAAGTTGATCACGGCTCTACGCTTACTTGCTGGGCTTTCGCTCATTTTCTCTGTTGGCTTTGCTCTGGGGTCTCACTGGGCATGGCTATTATTTGTGATGATTGGGTTTAACCTATTCTTTGCGCCGATGGTTCCACTGGGAGACTCTCTGGCGGGGGCATGGCAAAAACAATTTACCTTTGACTACGGCAAAATTCGCGTCTGGGGGTCGATAGCCTTCATTATTGGCTCCTCATTGATGGGGTATTTAGCTGGTGTTTGGGGTAATAAGGCCATCATGATGGCCTTGATAGTAAGTTGTTTAGCATTATTACTAGGCGCAATGCTGAAACCAGCAATTATGCCAATGGGGGCGGCGAAAGCGGATGGCGGTAATAAGGTTACATTTAAACAATTGATAGCAGACAAAAACGTCGTTAGGTTTCTCATCTGTGTCACGTTACTGCAAGGGGCTCACGCGGCTTATTATGGCTTTGCTTCCCTATTTTGGAAAGAAGCTGGCTATTCAGACTTAGTGATTGGTAATTTATGGTCGCTCGGTGTCGTTGCTGAAGTCATTGTATTTATGTTAAGCCACCGTTTATTTAGGCGTTGGAGTGCTCGCAATTTACTGCTGTTATCAGCCTTTTGTGGAATTATTCGCTGGGGCTTGATGGGCGCGTTTACGGCATTACCGGTGTTAATTGTGGTGCAAATCCTGCACAGTGGTACTTTTACGGTTTGCCACTTAGCGGCAATGCGTTTTATAAGTGCAAGAAAAGAAAATGAAATTATCCCATTACAAGGTGTTTACTCTGCACTTGCAACTGGTGGTGGGTTAGCTGTACTGACTATTATTGTCGGATACATTTATGAACGAGTACCTGCTCATCATGGCGTAGTTTTTTATTTAATGGCGCTTCTTGCTGTTCCTGCATTATTTATTCGGCCTAAAGTTACCGCTCAATCCTAAAATCACCAGCCAAGCTATGAAAGGTGTTAAACCTATTTTATAGCTTGGTTTGGTATTGAATTTGTTTTCCAGTATCGTCAATATAAATCATTGTTATATTTTCTCCGTGATTAATATCAGCGGTTGAAAAGTAAGTTTGTGATGAAAATGGCTCTACCATCGAGCTTTTTGCAATAGAACGACTTTTATTATTAGCCAGATAGATATTGGCAATATTTAAAAAATAAGGGGTCGGGTTGTTGACGACAATACCGTCTTTAGCTAAATGAAATTGGATGTTTTTGATGACATTGTTTGGCTTTTCTGTGAGGTTTGTAGGGCGATAAAAAACTTTAATTCGTGTTTGAATGGCAAACTGTAGCATATTGGCACTATTTATTTGTTTTGGCTTTGGCGCAATGTCTAATACATTTAAATAAAATACAGACTCTTTATTCGTAGGGAGTTTGTCACCAATAAAACGTATTTGTAATTGAACTCCGTCATTTGCTGCGATTTTAGTGACGGGGGGCGTTACAATAAATAGTGCGTTCGTCGTTTCTGGTGTCGAGTCCGGATTACCTTCATCCACCCAGCTTTGAGTTAATGTGGCTTGTTCACTGTAATTAGTAAGTTGAATTCCGACGGACTTTTTATCACTAGGAAAAATAATTCGTGTTCCTTGTAAAACAAGACTTGCACTTGTTTGGAAGCTAAAAAATAGTAATGTAGCGAACCCTGTAATTTTAATGAATCCCACCATGGTATTTTCCTTGTTAATTATATGACATCACAACTGTTGCCGTACTTGAGACTTGCCCTTGAGTGACACTATTTGTGTTGTATGCATGGTAATAAGCTCCTAAATTTACTGAAAAAGAAGGGGAGATTGGATTTCCCTTGAGGACAGAAAAAATATTTGTCGCTCCATTTTTAGCTGCCACACTATCTGAAAGCACTAACGGTGTATTGAGATTACTTGCGCTAACTAATCGGAAGCCAACGCCTTTAGCGCCTTGGCTAATGGTATTATTCAATGTTGCTTTATCATTTGAGAGCAAATTGCTACTGGATAAAAAAATAGATACATCACGAGAAGCATTACCGCCTGCTAAAAAGTCTTGGCAAGTAAAATTAAGTGTGAATGGCGTGTAGCCCGCTCTGGTTACAGTTTTCACTGCATTGATGCTTACTGGGGGTAGCGAAACGACTAAACCTTGGTTAACAAAATTACAGGTAGTGAGGATTGGATTATAAGTTAAGGTAATTGGTTGTAAGTAGATATCATCGGCACTGGTTGGCCATTGTAGCGTTAACAGAAAAGTGACTAATTTGACTACAATATCTAATAACCACTGTAGAATTCCCAAGCTGGATGCATCAGAGGCGAGTACAATAGGGGTAACTGTGGCGGTGCTTCCTGATACTTCGACATAGTTGGTTCCGGGTTTAGTCGCAAGCAAATTAAATTGAACGGTAAAATTTGTATCGAGTTCACTACCTTGATGTACACCTTCCGTAAGGCCGATAACCCTATCTTTTTCTAATGCAGTGACTGTAATTGAGACAAACTGCTTTCCACCATTAAAACCAATAGTGGCGGTTCTACCTTGGAAAGGAGATGCGATACCAATAGAGTTAGGAAAAAGTATCCCTCTTGCAGTACAGGTAAAAGTTCCAGGGTAGATGGTTCTACTATTTTTACTAACTTGAGTCGATGTACTAGTGAGCTCTGTCGATAAATCAAAAGTAAGAGCGGGAGCCGTCACGGTAGAAGTTTGTCTACAATGCGCTGAGGAATACTGGCTGTAAGCCAATATACTGGAAAGCATCAGTGCTAAAGTGATTTTTTTCATCATATTTTCCTTTATCGACAGAGGTTTTTGTTCTTATCCATCGTGTTGAGTAGCGGCTCGATAACACATGTCTGTTTCCCTTTAAGCTTTATGTGCAATGCCATCGGTAATTGCTCACTTTTGATATACATCACGCCAGATTGACCGACATAACCAATACTCTGTTGTTTAGCATCTGTGATTTCTGTTCCAAAAGGTAAGCTATCGCCATTAGCAAGAGCGCCACGGATGATATAAGTTTGTCGAGTATCAGTTTCGAGTTTGATGTAACTTACCGCCCCTTGATATGGACTTACATTTGCCATATTACCGAGCACCTCAGCGCCTGCGGTTTTCTCTGTATCTGTCAAGGTATAGGTATTGGTTCTATAGGGGGTGGAGTTAGCGACTAAAACAACACCTTGTTGATTAGTTAAGGTGGTTTTATCGGCATTGACCATCATGTCACTGGCCATTGGTGCATCAATGATGGTGTAGGTCTGTCCTGTTTCCCCTGAAAAAACAATATGTCCAGGAATAGCAACCAGAGTTCCTTTGGCGCCTAAACCCGTTTGGCGGTAATTATTGGCCTCTGTGTAAGATCCTGAAAGTGTGCTAGAGGGAAGCTGATAGCTGACGTTCCCACCAACTAAGTTATTACCACCGCTTTGGTTCGTTGCAGTTAACGTATAATTGACTTGGTCATTTTTACCTGCAATACCACTGACACTCAGCGTAGTTTGTTGATAACGAGAGTCGGTGAAATAGCTTCCCATACTAATATTGGCGCGTTTTTCAAATAAAGAAAAAGGAACACTAAAGTTGGCATAAATACGAGTTTCTTCTTCGCTGTCGTAATTGCGAACACGTGAAACAGACACACTATAGGAAATATCGTTATAATTGTTTGCGTAACCGGCTTGATATTCACGGCTATTACCGTTTGCATTCCAATAATCACGGTGTGTACCCGATATGAATACCGAACCATAACCATCAGCTAATTGTTGGTTTAAATTCAACGTAAATGTATTTTTAGCACGTGAACCACGTAAAGCGTCATAATTAGTGAGTGAAAGCTCAGGTGGAATATTATTGCCGAGTTTTTCTGATAACTGGTCTTGATAAGCTTTCCAAGCGCGATAATTATCTTGGGAATAAATGGCATCAATAAAGCTATAGTAACCACTTGTGGAATAACGATATGACGCCAAGGTTAAATTGGTCGATGTTGCATTAATATATTTGTTATAAGTCAGGCGGTAGCTTTGCCCACTGTGATTTCCTGAATCCAATTTAGTATTTGCTTGCGTAATGTCAGCTGAAATGGCTCCAAAACTAAAATTCCAACCACTCCCTATAACGCCAGAATAGTATTTTTCGCTAAATAGCATTCCTGCATAAAGCGTCACTAAATTATTTAACCCATAGTGAAACTCACCTTGAGTAAATTTGGGTTGATAATGGGTATTGTCAATTTTAGTTTGCCCAGCAATGAGGCTGTAATTATAAACGCCCTGTTTGAGCATGTCAGGTACAGCAGAATAGGGCACAGTAAAGGTTTCTTGCCTTCCATCAGCTTCTTGGACAACGACGAATAAGTCACCTCCACCAGCACTAGGCTGAAGGTCATTAAATGCAAACTCACCAGGGGGAACGCTTTCTTGATAAACCAGATTATTATTTTGGTACACGCTGACTAAGGCATTTGTTTGAGCGACACCGCGTATAATAGGTACAAAATTTTGACTTGAATTTGGCAACATACTAGCTTCTGTTGCCAATGCAATCCCTCGAACTCGAATACTATTAAATAGGGCTGCGGGTGTATAAAAATCACCTAATTTCAACCCGGATTTGATTGCACTAAGAGGACGATAAATATAACGGGTATTGTTTTTCCATTTTTGGCTACTATGAGAGCTATGTCGATAGCTGGATTCATCTCTAAATTGCCAAGCGCCTAAATTAACGCCTGAATTTAAGGTAGCAAAAAAATTGTCACTGCTGGTTTTAGAGTTTTTTTTCTCTTTGTAGCTATAATAATTTGTATTATAAGAAAAAATAATTGCAGGTTCGCCATAATTCCAGAGACTGGGGTCAATATAGTTAGCTTCGAGTTGTTTCAGAGCGACTTGAGGGACGGTAATATCGAGTCGTAGGTCGTTGATATTGAATTTATATTTTATATTGGCCACTAAATCATCAATAGGAATAAATGGCTGTTGTTTGGTTTGTTCAATCACCTCAGAAGATAAATTCAGGTTTAATTTCTGCACATCATCAGCAGCAAGGCTAATCAGTTTACCATCATTATTGATATCAATTTCAAATTGGCCTTTCCAACTATTATTTACATAAAGCTCGGCTAATTGTTTACCTGATGGAATTTTACTGTCGGTATAGAATCGTGAAATATCTCCTTGTGCAGATTTACCTACCAATAGGGAAGTCTCAAACTCGTCCGCTATTGAGTTCTTTTGATAACTTTGTAGTCCTATTAAGATTAGGAGGTAGAGATAGTTTTCTTTTTTCACGATGATTTCTTCTATTAAAGTTTAATGTTTTTAGATTTGAAAACACCATAGTCATCCACATACATTAAAATAAGATCGTGGCTTTTCATTGTTCCTTTAATAGGTAATTCTTTTTCAGACATAGGGGCAATCATCGCAGAATCAATTAATGAATTATTTTTATCGTCCGATGGTGTGATAGCTGCAATAGTTAAATGGTATTGCGAGTTATTTTTAACTAATATGTTATTATTTTTAATCTGGTAGCTCGCATGATTAATTATTTCATCGGAGGATTCGGTTAGCCCAATAGGACGATAAAAAATTTTAATTCGTGAGCGTGTGGCTAGCTGAATTGCATTCTTGCCTTTAGCAGATTCTGGAGTTTTAGGAATATCTAAAACATTTAAGAAAAATACACTTTCAACATTGTCAGGAAGTTTTCCGGGTATTTTTTTTATTTTTAATTGCTGACCTTGTAAACCTTCAATTTTAACAATAGGAGGGGATAAATAAAAAGGCGCTTCAGAATTCTCAGGTGTGGAATTTTCATCACCGTTATCAATCCATGACTGAACAAGAGACGATGTTTTGCTATTATTGGTTAATTGTACAGTAATACTATCAGCGTCATCAGGATATATAATTCGAGTGCCTGTAATAATAACATTAGAAAATGTTGAGCTCGAAAATAAAATAGTGAGTAATAAAACTAGAGTTTTCATAATAGTATCCATTTAAAGCCAGGCTAATAAAAGCCTGGCTAAGTCATAATTATAAATAGGAAACTGTATATATTACATTTGATTGCAAAAGACCGACTTTGGCAGCAGTTGCATTAGTTTTATAATAACTGGCAATTAAATTGAGTGTAGCTCCTGTTGCACCACCAGTGTCAGCCCCTGTAAGGTTAGTATCAAAGGCCACATTGAGTGGAATTGCGGTTGTTGGAGTGCTGGTTTTAGATAAACTAAATCCAACATTTTTAGCAACGGAAGCATCATTTTCATTGACGGAAGTATTCACTAAATACAAACCGGAAGGGGAAATATTACTTGATGAATAAAAGTGTAATTTCAGATTACTTACAGGAGTGCTCGCAGGTGCGCAATCAGAGAAAGTTAAAGAAAATTGTTTTTGATTTTTAGAAATAACCGTCGCAGCAGTGGTCCCTGCATCTGTTACGGTTATTGGGTCAAGAACAACAGTCATATCGGCACTATTTCCGCCATTAATAGTACAAGTTGTATCGCTTATTGCTCCAGAAATTGAAATAATTCCTCCAGCACTATTAGTTATTGCAAGTGCTGAACCTGATATAACAGATAACGAAAGTAAAGACAGAGGTAGTATATATCTAGACATAATTAACCCCATAAGGTCAAAGTAAAATAAAGTGATATAACTTTGATTAACAGCCAAATGTAAATTAGCTGTGTTATTTTATGCTAGATATAAAATATATTTTTTTCAAATTAAAAGTCAAAAAAATATTTAATGAGATTAATGTCTTTTTTATATATATGAATTTAATGTGATATTGTTTTTCTAATTATTTCAATTTGACTCGTAATAAGTGTAATTTTTTAATGATCAGTAGTTTATCTTTTTGAGTATTTTTTGTTGTGCATGTTATTGTGACAAGGATAAAGGTAAATTAACTTAACAATAAACAAAAGTTACATTAATTTGTGGAATCAAATAAAATTTAATTTATAAAAAATTAATTGATAATAAAATGGCAAGTCATAGTTAATGACTTGCCATTGAGATATAATCTTATCTTATAAGCTTGGCAGGAAGGTCGTAAATACAGGCATAAAAGTGACTAAGAGTAATACGATAATTAATGTTAAGAATAATGGCATAACTTCACGAATAAAATCAGAAATACGTACACCAGTAATCGATGTGGCAACAAACATGACTGTTCCCATTGGCGGTGTTAAACAGCCGATAGCTAAATTAAGGATCATGACAATACCAAAATGGATAGGGTCAATTCCTAAAAGTTTTACCGTAGGCATTAATAATGGAACAAGAACAATAATTGCGGCATTACCTTCAATAAACATACCTAAAATTAAGAGCACAGCATTGACAATCATTAAGAAAACATATGGATTGTCAGAGAAATTGGTCATCATTTTGGCGACATCTTGTGCCACTTGCTCATTCGTCAATACCCAAGCTAGTGCAGAACAAGTCATGATAATCAACATAATACTTGCTGTAGAACGCGCTGTTTCTAAAAATGAGGCGGCAATGTCTTTTAACTTCATTTCGCGATAAAAGAAAGTACCAATTATAATAACGTAAAGTACAGCTATCGCACCCGCTTCGGTCGGTGTAAAGATCCCAAAGCGAATTCCACCAATAATAACAAGCACTAAAAGGAAAGCAGACATCGCCCCTTTACCTGTTTGGTAAACTTCAGCAAATGTAGGAGCTTTATCTCTAGCAGGTTTGTATCCACGTTTTTTTGCAATAAGATAAATGGCAAACATTAAAGCAACGCAGCACATTAAACCTGGAATGATCGCGGCCATGAACATCTTGCCAATAGAAACATCAGCAACAAATCCATAGATGATTAATGCAATACCGGGTGGAATAATAGGTGTTATTAATGACCCTGCAGCGGTAACAGCGGCAGAGAAGCTTTTCCCATAACCTAATTTGGTCATCTCGGGCACTAGCATTTTAGATAACATTGCACAGTCAGCAAGGTTAGATGCAGAAAGCCCACCCATCATTGTACTTAATAATACGTTAGATTGGGCAAGTCCCCCTGGATAGTGACCAGACAGTGTGCCAGTAAATTTTAACATTCGGCTAGTGATACCGGTGTAATTCAAAAGGTTACCTAACAGAATGAAAAAAGGGATTGCGAGTAATGTGACATTTTCTCCTGCCCCAATAATGCGCTGCACGGCAATAAGAGGAGAGATATCACCGACAGAAAAGAAATAAGTGAGCAATGCAATAAGCACACTTAAAAAAATAGGAACATTAATTAAAAAGCAAAATATTAATACGATACAGGCGATAACTACTGACATGGTTTATCTCCTTTTATTAATTTACTCATGTCTTCCAGTAAATGTTGAATAGAAAATAACACCATGATGGATGCACCAATAGGAACAGAAAGGTCGATATAGTAATAAGAAACACCAATAATTGGTGTTATTTTATCTTCTGCGATAATCGAGAGTTCATATCCAAGATAGCCAAAAATTGATAAAGCAATAATGGCCATAATATGAGTGATAACCGCGATAGCTAATTGTACTTTTTCAGGAAATAAAGAGGTAATTGCATCAATACTGACATGCATTCTTTTACCCGCAGCGGATGCTGCACCAATCATCACCAACCAAATGTAGCAAATGATTAAAACTTCCTCACTCCACATTAAAGGGTCATTAAGAAGCCAGCGCATGAATACAGCAAGAATAGTAATAATGACAATAGCGGCAACGGCAAGTGATGCCACTATATCACTTAATTTCCCCAGAAATTTAAACATAAAAGATCCTTGCGAGAACAATAGTTAACCGTTTGTGTTGTTAAAATATTGGCGGTGAGTACCGCCAAGTCATAGGGTTAATTATTAATAATATCTTGAGTTTGTTGATATAAGTTCGCAGACCATTCAGGGAACTCATTATAGAAAGGTTTAGATTTTTCTTTGAAGAGCGCTCTATCTACTTCAACAACCGTGACGCCTTCACTTTTCATTTTTTCAATAATTTCTTTTTCTTGTTGTAGGACTAGATCTGTTAAGAATTGCCCAGCTTCATTGCCTGATTCAACTAAAGCCTGTTGAATATTTTCGGGTAATTTATCATAAGTTTTACTGCCCATGACTAAGTTGGTCACGTTCTCTACATGGCCCGTTAGGATCAAGAACTTAGCTGCTTCATGGTGTTTTTGCCCATATAGCACTGGGATTGGGTTTTCTGCGCCATCAATAATTTTAAGATTAAGTGCAGTATAAACTTCAGCTAAAGGTAATGGTGTGGGTGTGGCACCCATTGCCTCTAAACCTTTAATTTGAATTTTATTATTGGGAACGCGAATTTTTAAACCTTTTAGGTCATCTGGGGTTTGGATCATTTTATTGGCTAAAATATGGCGTGAACCATATAGCCAATCTTTAGAAACGACATGAAGGCCTTTTTTATCTAATTGTTGTTCTAAAGAACCATACCAAGGCGAGGCGTTCAATTTAAAAATATCTTTATAAGATAGCCCTAAATATGGTCCAAACATAATGCCGTAATCAGGTACATAATCAGAGAAGAAGGCACCATCCGCTAAAGTAATTAATGGGCTACCTAACTTCATTTGTTCGATGACATCTTTTTTAGAACCTAATTGCGAACTTGGATAAGGGATTAATTCACCTTCACCATTGGTTTTTTCATTGAATTTTTTTGCCCATTCGTGGATAGCTAAGTCAAATGGCTCTCCGGGGTTATTTTCATAAGCAACTTTTAGCTTATATTTAGCATCTGCAAATGCTGCTCCTGTCATGCTGCCCATTAATAGCATTGTGCTGAGTGTTAAGCTAAGAAGTGTTTTTCCGTTTAATGTGCTCAGTTTCATAAATGTATCTCCTGTAGGGGGATTTATTGTTTTAAGTATTTATTATTTCTTTCTAACAAACGTATTTTTTGCGTAGCATTGATTCTGTACCATTACTCAGAATTTCAGTAACTTTCTGGCTCACATCATCCTGTAATTTCGGTATTTCGTTGAGGTCTAATCCCCATAAATCAGACATCGCTAGCACATTTTCAGTAAGTTGTTTTACATTTGAGTCATAGAGTTCATTCCAAGCTTTAAAGCGTTCCAGTAAATAATCATCATCATTTAAAGGAATGATTTTCCCAGCCTGCTCTCCTCGGTAGAAAACAATCAACGCAGCAAGTGAAAATGAAATGCAATAAGGGATTTTATTGTATTGATTAACGTAAGAGATTAATTGGGGTAATAAGCGAGTTTTAAATTTAGTTAGTGAGTTAAGCGAAATTGAGATTAATTCATGTTCTATATATGGGTTATTAAAACGGTCAATCACTGCGGAAGCAAAAGCTGCGAGCTCCGAAGGGCTTTGAGATAAAACAGGAATAACTTCATTATCAATTAAATCTTTAATGAAAGATAAGAAAATGGGGTTGGTAGTGACATCACGAACAGTTCTAATGCCTGCTAAGTAAGCAACGGGGACCATCGCAGTGTGTGCACCATTCAAAATTGCCACTTTACGCTCTTTATAGGGTTTTATATCGTCGACAACTTTGATATTTAATGGTAATTCATTTAGTTTTAGTTTTTGCTCTAATACTTTTGGTCCTTGAATGACAAACAAATAGAAATATTCAGCTGTGACGAGAAAATCGTCTTTATAACCTAATTCTTTTTCTAGTTTTTCAATTTCATTTTTTGGATAGCCAGTAACAATTCTATCGACTAACGTAGAACAAAACGTATTACTGTCATTTAGCCAAGCAATAAAATCTGCGGGAAGTTTCCAGTCTTGCGCATGTTTATTCACAAATTCTTGTAACTTGTCGCCATTATAGTCAATTAACTCACATGGGATGATGATTAACCCTTTACTGTTATCGCCATTAAAATATTGAAAGCGGTGAAATAAAAATTGCGTAAGTTTAGCCGGGAAACTACTTGCCGGTGTATCTTCTAGGCGTACGTCGTGCTTATATACGATCCCTGCTTCAGTTGTGTTAGAGAATACCCATTGTAAGTCAGGATTTTCTGCACACTTTAAAAATTTATCATATTCAGAGTAAATAAGTATTTCACGATTAACGGAATTAATTATTCTTATATTAGAAACGCTTTGTTTTTGTTCATTAATTCCCCTGGTGATGGCGGTATAAAGTCCATTTTGTTGATTAATTGAGGGATGTGATGAGTCAATTGGCCTAACAATAGTAATACCACTATTGAAGTCTGTTTTTTCATTCAGTTGGTCAACCATCCAGTCGATAAAAGCACGTAGAAAATTACCTTCTCCGAATTGTAGAATTCTTTCTGGGTATTGCTTGTTAGCCATTGACTGTCGATTTAAGTAATCCATGACCATTCCTCTAGTTATTATGTGTATTAATCATCTGGTGTTGACTCAGACTAGAAGTATTTTTTTCTATGGACTATTAATTGAATCAATTTTGTGGAATGAATGGCTTTTTGATGTTTTTAATGTGTTTTTTATCAGTTAAAAACAGACGGGTTATTGATGGATTAAATGTGTTTAATAAGTATTTATTTTAATTAATTGAAAAATAACAAATATTTTAGGTTGTTATAATTTTGAATAATAATAATTTTATAATTGAGTTGTTTTTTTACTAAAAAATTCAGGTTTTATTTGATGTGTACAATTATCGAGAAAATGAAATACTGTTGTTGGCCATCCATTGGCCTGGCATGTTGGTGCTATTTATTCATAAGTTTGTTGTATGGAATTGATCATCGTTCGTTTAGCGGTATCTAAATGGTGACGAAGTTCATTCATCGCAACAATGTCATTACGGCTAATTAAAGCACTTAAAATGGTCATATGTTCTTCAATTGCCAGTACATTTCTTTCTTTTAAGTCAGATTCATCCCACTGGTATTGAAAGTGAAATATCACAGTGATGATTTCAAGAGACTGATTAAAAAATGGGTTGTTGGCACCCGATAAAATAAGGCTATGTAGCTCATAATCGAGTTGGGAAAAGTCGCGGTAATTGATAGTCACCGTTTCGCGCAGTGTTCTATGCTTGAGTAATAGCTCTTTCGCTAAAATCCAACGATGGTCATCTGCGGGTAAATTTAAAAAGTGAGTAAGGGCGTTGGTTTCCAGTAATTCTCTGAACTCAAAAAGTTTTTCTGCATATTCACGTGAAAACTTCATCATATGCCAATTTCCTCGGTGGGTGTTTTTAATTAACCCATAACGAGAAAACTCCACTAAAAACTCTCGGACAACGCTAGAGCTCACATGGCTTTTTTTCGCCAATTGTAACTCAGTAAAAGTATCTCCAGGCATCAACTCTTTGCGTTTTATCATTTGGTAAAACGCTTTTTCGAATAAGACGATTTGTTGATCTGGAAGGCTTGACTCAACTGGGAAAAAATCAGTTTTATTGGGATAGCGAATGACATGGTATTCATTCCCTTGTTTTTCAATGATTTTCTTTTCTAGTAAATATTCAAGGGTATGTCTAACGGTGGTTCGACTGATATTAAACATTTCCGCTAAAGAAGATTGTGATGGGAAGGGAGACGTTAATAAATTTTTATGAATCGCATCTAAAAATTCGTTAATTGACCCATAACGTATATTTTTACTCCTTACCATTTAAATGCCCCTTAAGCTGTTTTTTATTCTTTAAAGACCGATTTAAAACCGATTTAAAAACATTTAATCACAAAATTTGGTTGCTAAGTATCTAGTCTATGTTTTTTAAATTAAAAAAGACAGATAAATTGATGGAGGAAAACATGAAACAATTGATTTGCCAGGAACCTAAAAAATTAGTCTACCAAGAAGTCGCTGAACCTACAGCTCAAGTTGGGCACGTAAAAATAAAAATACATGCAGTTGGAATATGTGGAACTGATATTCATGCATGGGGAGGAAATCAGCCATTTTTCCAGTATCCACGAGTATTAGGTCATGAAATATCTGGAACTATTTGTGAGGTTGGTTCTGATGTCACTCAATGGAAAGTAGGGCAACGTGTTGCCGTGATGCCTTATGTGGCTTGCTATGAGTGTGGGGCTTGCAAAAGTGGTAAAACAAATTGCTGTGAAAAAATTTCGGTGATTGGTGTTCATGAAGATGGTGGTTTTTGTGAGTTCTTAAACGTCCCACAAAACAATGTGTTAGCCATTGCGGATACCGTTACTGATATTGATGGGGCGTTAATTGAACCTTTTTCGATTAGTGCTCATGCCGTGAGGCGTGCACAAGTTAAGCCTCAAGATACTGTTCTAGTCGTAGGGGCGGGTCCGATAGGGCTTGGTGTCGCTGCGATTGCTAAAGCGGACGGTGCTAACGTATTAGTTGCTGATACCAGTGAGGCACGTCGCCAACATGTTGAAAAGGTATTAGGTTTAAAAACGTGTGACCCTGCGGCTGAAAACTACTTATCAAGTATTGAAAGCCATTTTTCAGGCATGCTTGCAGAGAAAGTCATTGATGCAACGGGGAACCAACACGCAATGAACACTGCAGTGAATTTAATTCGTCATGGCGGTTTGATCGTGTTTGTTGGGTTATTTAAAGGTAATTTATCGTTTCCAGACCCTGATTTTCATAAGAAAGAAACAACAATGATGGGAAGTCGTAATGCAACGCTTGAAGATTTTAATAAAGTTGCAAGGTTGATGGCGGAAGGGAAACTCGCGAGTGAAATGATGCTAACTCATCAATTTGATTTTAATTCTATTGGTGATAGTTATGAGCAAGACGTGATTAATAACCGTGAGCTAATTAAAGGTGTTATCTTATTTTAATACACATCAAGCCATTTAATCAGTAAAAAACACCCACACAAAACAGTCGAATTGTGTGGGTGTGAAAATTCAATAAGTTACCGGATTAACGTTTTAATGATTCCGATAATTCATTTTTCATGACAGACAGTATGTCTCTAACAACGCGTGGGCTACCTGCGACTAAGTTACCTGATGCGATGTAATTATGGCCGCCAATAAAGTCAGTCATAATACCGCCAGCTTCACGCATGATCAGCTCACCACCTAAGAAGTCCCAAGGTTTTAAGCCAATTTCAAAGAATGCATCAACACGACCGGAAGCAACATAGCATAGGTCTAATGCGGCAGAACCCGTACGACGGAAATCAGCACATTTGTCGAACATTGCAGTCATGATATTCATATATACCGCAGCGTGTTGTTTTTGTTTGAAAGGGAAACCTGTCGCAACGATAGCGCCATCAAGGTCGCGTTTTTCATCGATACGAATACGATAACCGTTAAGCTGAGCGCCTTGTCCACGTACTGCGCTAAATAATTCATTACGCATTGGGTCGTAAACAACAGCAACTTCTGTACGGCCTTTAACGCGTACAGCGATAGAGACAGAAAAATGAGGGAGGCGTTTTGTGAAGTTGGTAGTGCCATCCAGTGGATCGATTACCCATTGAATATCATCATCTTTACCAATTAACTCACCACTTTCTTCAGTGATAATCGTGTGGTCTGGATATGACTTGCGGATGATTTCAATAATTAGCTGCTCAGATTCATGGTCAACGTTAGTAACGAAATCGTTAGTGCCTTTCTGAGTGACTTTGATATTGCTAGGCATTTCATAGTTTTTAGCTATGTGATTACCGGCCTTACGTGCTGCACGTATGGCGATGTTAAGCATCGGATGCATGGGCTTTTTCCACTGGAATGTTAAAGAACGAAAAACTTGAGTGCCGAAGTATATAGATGTTCGTCACAATAAGCAATTTTGTGTTAAGCTATTGCGATAATTTTTTCATGAAACGTATAAACCATGTTAGATAATATCCGTATTGTTCTTGTTGAGACCTCACACACTGGTAATATGGGCTCAACGGCCCGCGCAATGAAAACCATGGGGCTTTCTAATCTCTATCTTGTTAATCCTCTTGTTGAACCAGACTCACACTCTATTGCGCTTTCTGCGGGGGCGAGTGATGTTATTGGTAATGCAACAATCGTTAAAACCCTCGATGAAGCCTTAGAAGGTTGTAAGTTAGTGATCGGCACCAGTGCTCGTTCTCGCACCTTATCTTGGCCAATGGTTGAGCCGCGTGAATGTGGCGTTAAATCTGTAGAGCAATCGAAGGAATCTCCCGTTGCTATCGTTTTTGGCCGCGAGCGAGTGGGGTTGACCAACGAAGAACTACAAAAATGTCAGTATCATTTATATATCCCCACGAACCCAGAATACGGCTCTTTGAATTTAGCGATGGCGGTTCAACTGGTGAGTTATGAGATACGCATGGCGTATCTTTCAATGGATGAAAAAAATACGGTAATTTCAACAGATGATGAGGTAGAATACCCGCCATCAGAAGACGTTGAGCGTTTTTATGTTCACCTTGAAAGCGTGTTGAATGAATCGGGTTTTATTCGTAAAGCACACCCTGGCTTAATTATGAATAAGTTACGTCGGTTATTCACACGTGCACATATTGAAACCCAAGAGTTACATATCCTGCGGGGTATTTTAACGTCAATGGAAAAATGGGCGAAAAAGTGAGGCGAAATCCACGGTAAAAACAGGCAAATAATACTTGAGTAAATTAGTCAGGTAAATAGTTGACTAAATTACTCAGGAATGTCACAATCTGACCATAATTTACCATGGAGTAATATGTTATGAGACTCACTTCCAAAGGGCGTTACGCAGTAACTGCGATGTTAGATGTCGCATTACACTCTCAGTCAGGTCCAGTGCCTTTAGCTGATATTTCTGAACGTCAGGGGATTTCCCTCTCTTATCTTGAGCAACTTTTTTCTCGTTTACGTAAAAACGAGTTGGTTTCGAGTGTGCGCGGTCCAGGCGGTGGTTATTTGCTTGGTAGAGACGCAGACCAAATCTTTGTTGCTGAAGTAATCGCTGCGGTAGATGAATCTGTTGACGCCACCCGCTGTCAGGGTAATAAAGAAGGTTGCCAAAATGGCGACCGCTGCTTAACTCACGCATTATGGCGTGATTTAAGCGATAGAATTACAAGTTTCCTTAGCAGCATTAGCCTTGATGAACTGGTTAAAAACCAAGAAGTCATGGTTGTTGCTGATAGACAAGATAACGAACAGCGTAAAACCATGCCTAATGGGATTACACCTGAATCGATTATCAATGTACGTGCTTAAAAATATTAAAAAAATTGCAGTCGGTACACCTCGGTGAGTTGTTAGACGAAGAGCTAATTTCCGCCATTTGTATCTTTAAAAATTAAAGGCAAGTTACCTTGTCCTTTGGAGTAAGTGAGCAATGAAATTACCAATTTATCTTGATTATTCAGCAACAACACCGGTTGACCCGCGTGTGGCTGAAAAAATGATGCAATGTTTAACAATGGATGGGAACTTTGGTAACCCAGCGTCCCGTTCTCATCGTTTCGGCTGGCAAGCGGAAGAAGCGGTAGATATTGCTCGCAATCAAATCGCCGAATTAGTGGGCGCTGACCCACGTGAAATCGTGTTTACTTCAGGCGCAACTGAGTCTGATAACTTAGCGATTAAAGGCGCTGCTAATTTCTATAAAAAGAAAGGCAACCACATTATTACCTGTAAAACGGAACATAAAGCCGTTTTAGATACCTGCCGCCAATTAGAGCGTGAAGGTTTTGAAGTGACTTACTTGTCACCGCAAAGCAACGGTTTAATTGCTATGCAAGACCTACAAGACGCTATCCGTGAAGACACCATTTTAATTTCTATTATGCATGTTAATAATGAAATTGGTGTGGTGCAGGATATCGAAGCTATTGGTGAATTATGCCGTAGTAAAGGGATTATTTTCCACGTTGACGCAACTCAAAGCGTGGGCAAATTGCCCATCGACCTGAATGCGTTAAAAGTTGATTTAATGTCATTTTCTGCGCACAAACTCTATGGCCCAATGGGTATTGGGGCACTGTATGTCCGCCGTAAACCACGTGTTCGCCTTGAAGCACAACAGCACGGTGGTGGTCATGAGCGCGGTATGCGTTCTGGGACATTACCTGTACACCAAATCGTTGGTATGGGCGAAGCTTACCGTATTGCCAAAGAAGAAATGGCTGCGGAATCTGAACGCTTACGCGGTTTACGGTTACGTTTGTGGAACGGCATTAAAGATATCGAAGAAGTTTACCTCAATGGTGATTTAGAACACGGTGCGCCGCACATTCTGAACGTCAGCTTCAACTATGTTGAAGGTGAATCACTGATGATGTCATTAAAAGATTTGGCTGTATCTTCAGGTTCTGCATGTACTTCTGCAAGCCTAGAACCTTCTTATGTACTGCGCGCTTTAGGGATGAATGATGAGCTGGCACATAGCTCAATCCGTTTCTCTTTAGGTCGTTTCACGACAGAAGAAGAAATTGACTATGCAATCAAAATGATTCATGGCGCAATTGGCCACTTACGCGAGCTGTCTCCTTTATGGGAAATGTTCAAAGACGGCGTAGATCTTAACAGCATCGAATGGTCTCACCATTAATCAGACGGTTTCAGGAGTTTAAAAATGGCTTACAGTGAAAAAGTTATCGATCATTATGAAAACCCACGTAACGTTGGTTCGTTTGACAACAGCGACCCAAGCGTCGGTAGCGGTATGGTAGGTGCACCTGCCTGTGGTGACGTCATGAAATTACAGATTAAAGTAAATGATGACGGCATTATTGAAGATGCACGTTTTAAAACTTATGGTTGCGGTTCAGCAATTGCATCAAGTTCACTGGTGACTGAGTGGATGAAAGGCAAAAGTTTGGATGAAGCGGAGTCAATCAAAAATACAGCAATTGCAGAAGAGTTAGAATTACCACCAGTGAAAATTCACTGTTCAATTCTAGCGGAAGACGCAATTAAAGCTGCTATTGCTGATTACAAAAGCAAACGCCAAAGCAAATAAGTTTTTAATCAGTCTATAGGGCAACCCATATTAATAAATAACAACAAGTTATCGTCCTATAACTGGAACAATACTCATGCCATCTAGGCTAAACATCGCTGAGTTTCTTAGTTTAGAAATCGGGTGGGTATAAAATAATTTGAAGGCGGATGCGACTCATGAGTAGCATCTGCCTTGTTTGTTTCTAAAGTGAGGTTTGCAATGTCTATTTCTCTTACAGAAAGTGCTGCGCAGCGTATTCAATCCTTTCTGCAAAATCGTGGAAAAGGCGAAGGCTTGCGTTTAGGTGTAAGAACTTCAGGTTGTTCAGGAATGGCTTATGTTCTTGAATTTGCTGATACAATCAATGAAGAAGACACAGTTTTTGAAGATAAAGGTGTGAAAGTCATCATCGATGGCAAGAGCATTGTTTATCTTGATGGTACTGAGCTGGATTTCGTGAAAGAAGGCTTAAACGAAGGGTTTAAATTTAATAACCCTAACGTCAATAGTGAATGCGGATGCGGTGAAAGTTTTCACGTATAATGCGTTTTATTAAGCCTAATTTTTGGCCAATCTTACTAATTTTATTTTATTAGTGGTATTGGTAACCGGTTCGAGAAACTGAGCACTTATGGATTATTTTACTCTTTTTGGGTTGACTCCCATCTATGCCATCGATAGCGAACAACTGACGTTACGTTTTCAAGACTTACAGCGTCAATACCATCCTGACCGTTTTGCAACCTGTTCTGAACAGGAGAAAATGCAAGCACTGCAAAAAGCAGCAAATATTAATGCTGCCTACCAAGCCCTCCGTCATCCGCTAAAACGCGCGGAATATATGCTTTCATTGCATGGTTTTGATATTAATAACGAACAACATACTATGCATGACACGGCATTTTTGATGGAGCAGCTTGAGCTACGTGAAGAGTTAGACAATATTGAGAACAGTGATGATGCACTTGATCTGTTGGCTAAATTTATGCAAAACGTTAAACAAATGCAGCAAGCACGAAGTGCCCTGATGGTGACAGAACTGGATGCCATGGAGTGGGAAAAAGCCGCTGATACAGTACGTAAACTACGTTTTCTCGATAAGCTTCAGCAGCAAGCAGAGCAACTCGAAGAACGATTACTAGATGAATTTTAAGAGAAAACGATTATGGCGTTACTACAAATCAGCGAACCCGGTATGACAGCAGCTCCGCATCAACGCAAATTGGCTGCAGGCATTGATTTAGGTACCACCCACTCTTTGATTGCGACAGTGCGCAGTGGTGAAGCTGCAGCTTTGCCTGATAGCCAAGGGCGCTTTTTATTACCATCGATTGTTAATTATCAACCCGAAAGCAAATTAGTGGGATGGGAAGCGAAACAACTTGCCGAGCAAGACCCGGTCAATACCATTATTTCAGTGAAACGTATGATGGGGCGTTCATTAGCCGATATTCAAAAACGCTACCCTGACTTACCTTATCAATTGACTGCCAGTGAAAATGGTTTGCCGTTTATTCAAACCGTGGCTGGCCAAGTTGACCCAATCCAAGTTTCTTCTGACATTCTAAGAACATTAGCAAAACGTGCAGAAGAAACCTTAGCGGGGGAAATGGATGGCGTAGTGATCACGGTTCCTGCTTATTTCGATGATGCTCAGCGTCAAGGTACGAAAGATGCGGCTCGTCTTGCAGGCTTACATGTATTACGTTTGCTGAATGAACCGACTGCCGCCGCGATTGCTTACGGATTAGATTCAGGGCAAGAAGGGGTGATCGCGGTATATGATTTAGGCGGTGGGACTTTTGATGTGTCCATTTTGCGCCTGAGCCGTGGAGTCTTCGAGGTGTTGGCGACGGGGGGCGACACTGCACTTGGTGGTGATGATTTCGACCAAGTATTGGCACAGTGGATTGCTGAACAGGCAGGCGTTTCATTACAAGGCGATCACCATTTAAATCGTCAGTTATTAAATGTGGCGACAGAAACGAAAATTGCCTTAAGTGCATCTGAAGTTGCGACGATCACCCTTGGTGATTGGCAAGGTGAAATTCAACGTGAACAGTTTGAAGCACTTATTGAAACTCATGTTAAACGCACTTTAATGGCTTGTCGTCGTGCATTGAAAGATGCAGGTGTTGAAGCGCAAGAGGTACTGAACGTTGTTATGGTCGGTGGCTCGACTCGCGTGCCATTAGTACGCCAAAAAGTCGGGGAGTTTTTCGGTAAATCACCTCTGACATCCATCGACCCAGATAAAGTCGTAGCAATTGGCGCCGCCATTCAAGCAGATATCTTAGTAGGGAACAAGCCCGACAGCGAAATGTTGTTATTGGACGTGATCCCGTTATCCCTTGGCCTAGAGACCATGGGGGGATTGGTTGAAAAAGTGATCCCGCGTAATACGACGATCCCAGTTGCTCGTGCTCAAGAATTTACCACATTTAAAGATGGGCAAACGGCGATGAGCGTTCATGTGGTGCAAGGTGAACGTGAAATGGTAGCAGATTGTCGTTCATTAGCTCGCTTTACCTTGCGTGATATTCCTGCAATGGCAGCTGGTGGTGCGCATATTCGTGTGACTTTCCAAGTGGATGCGGATGGGCTATTAAGTGTTAGCGCTATGGAGAAATCCACGGGTGTAGAAGCCTCTATTCAAGTTAAGCCATCATATGGGTTAACGGATAATGAAATTTCAAACATGATTAAAGATTCAATGACTAACGCGCAAGATGACTTAAATGCGCGCCGCCTAGCGGAGCAAAAAGTTGAAGCAGCAAGAGTGCTTGAAAGTTTAACGAGCGCATTAGCCCAAGATGGCAATTTACTGACGCCAGAAGAAGAGTCAGGAATTGATAATGCGGTCAATGAGTTAATTAAAGCGGTTGAGGGTACAGACCCAATCGCAATTGAAAATGCCATTAAACAACTGGATAAGCAATCGCAGGAGTTTGCCGCGCGTCGTATGGATACCTCCATTCGCCAAGCGTTGTCAGGCCATTCTGTGGATGAGATATAATTATGCCTAAAATAGTTTTTTTACCTCATAGTGATTTATGTCCAGACGGTGCGGTTGTCGAAGCACAAGAAGGCGAATCTATTTTAAATGTTGCACTACGCAGCGGTATTGAGCTTGAGCACGCCTGTGAAAAATCCTGTGCTTGTACAACTTGTCATTGTATCGTTCGTGAAGGTTTTGACTCACTGGAAGAAAGTAGTGAACTCGAAGATGACATGCTAGACAAAGCATGGGGACTAGAGCCAGAAAGCCGTTTGAGTTGTCAGGCGCTGGTGACGGATGAGGATTTAGTGGTAGAGATACCACGTTATACTATCAATCACGCCCGCGAACACTGATTTTTGTCATACTTCACGCTGTAGCGTTGTTGGCTTCTTTCACTAACCCTAGTCACATACTTGTGTATGCTCCTAGGGATTAGCTCATTTGCCGCCTAGCTACAACGTGAATTATTTAAAAAATCGAAGTGCTTGTTATGCATTGTCATACTTCACGCTGTAGCGTTGTTGGCTTCTTTCACTAACCCTAGTCACATACTTGTGTATGCTCCTAGGAATTAGCTCATTTGCCGCCTAGCTACACACAAACTATTTAGAGCATGACTAAAATTAGAGCACTGAATGACTTGTATGAAGTACATAAATGTCTCTGACAGATATAGATAAGAGAGGGTGTCGTGAGTTTAAAATGGTCAAATAGCCGTGAAATCGGAGAGGCACTGTATGACGCATTTCCCGATGTTGATCCAAAAACGGTGCGCTTTACCGATATGCACCAGTGGATTTGCGATTTAGACGAATTTGATGATGATCCGCAAAAATCGAATGAAAAAATCCTAGAAGCGATTTTGTTAGTTTGGCTGGATGAATTCGAATAACGAGGGATTTATTCTAAAGACCGAGCGACTATTAGAAATAGTGCTCGGTTTTTTATTTTATATCAGCACTATAATGATATCCCTATTAGCATTTATCAGTTAAGGTAATGCCATCTGCTGACAGAATAAATGGGCTTTTGCTGTCTGCAAAAATAGACAAAGTGAGAAAAACGATGACAAAACAAATTATGCCAGTAATGATTTCTTGTGAGCCAGCTGCACCTTGTTGGGGCGAAGGCGCATTGTTAAGCTCTAGCGATAAAGGGATGACAATCCACCTGAAACATGCAGGTAAATTATGTGCAGTACAAAGCGCTGGCCGTAAATTAGATGGCCAAGGGATCCGCAATGTTGCTTTGGCTGGCGAAGGCTGGGATTTAGAAAAAAGCTGGGCATTTTGGCAAGGTTTTCGTGCACCAAAAGGGGCTAGAACGATTGAATGGCCTGTATTGCCAGAAGCGGATCGTAAAGAGTTAGAAAACCGTATTCGTACCATTGATTGGGTACGTGATGTCATTAATGCACCGGCAGAAGAGTTAGGGCCAGAGCAACTCGCACAACGCGCCATTGATTTACTCTGCACGGTGGGCGCACAAGACATTAGTTACCGTATTATTAAAGGTGATGATTTATTAGAACAAGGTTATACCGGTATTCATACGGTTGGTCGCGGTTCAAGTCGTCCACCGGTCTTTTTAGCGTTAGATTACAACCCAGGTGCGAACCCAAATGCCCCTGTTTTTGCTGCGTTAGTGGGTAAAGGTATTACCTTTGACTCAGGTGGCTATAGCATCAAACCTTCCTCTTCAATGAATTCAATGAAAGCGGATATGGGTGGTGCTGCAACATTAGCGGGTTCATTGGCATTGGCGATTTCGCGTGGCTTACAAAAACGCGTGAAAATGTTCCTGTGTATTGCTGACAATATGGTTAGCGGCAATGCATTCAAGTTGGGTGATATTATTCGTTACCGTAATGGTAAGTCCGTTGAAATTATGAATACAGATGCGGAAGGTCGTTTAGTACTAGCCGATGGTCTGATTGATGCGAGCAAAGAAAAACCAACGTTGATCATCGATGCAGCAACCTTGACAGGCGCAGCGAAAATGGCTGTGGGTAATGATTACCATTCAGTATTGAGCTTCGATGATAAGTTAGTCGCTGACTTAATGAATGCGTCAGATGCAGAGTTCGAATTATTTTGGCGTTTACCATTAGCTGAATTCCATCGCCAACAATTACCGTCAGGCTTTGCCGATTTAAACAACATTGCAGCGCCATCTCATACCGCGGGTGCAAGTACAGCGGCTGCCTTTTTATCGCACTTTGTTGAAAATTATCGTCAAAACTGGGTACATATTGACTGCTCAGCAACTTACCGTAAATCCGCTGTTAGCTTATGGGCTGAGGGCGCAACCGGTACAGGTGTAAGAACATTGGCTAACTTATTAATCAGTAAATCAAAGTAGCGAATGTTTGATTGATAACAGGCACGGGAAGGTGACTTTTCGTGCCTATTTTTTTATCTTGACGTATTTGCGAGTATAATAAGCGATTCTTTTTAATAGCAGGGGATTGGCAATGTCGCAGCAATCGAATAATAACAGTTCCAACCAAGAAACTGAGATCCAATTTACTGAATTAACCGTGCCAAAAGGTTCATCACTTAAATTAAGTGTGTTAGAAGAACAGCCACAAGCCATTGTTGAGGCGCTGACTGAATTTTTTAAACAATACAAAGTGGTTAGACGCGGTTTTATGGTTTCCGCAATAGAGAACGATGACGCGCAAGAAACGCCTATCTTAATGATAGCATTGGAATTTACCGCAGGAGCGGAAAATATTGATACCATTATTCATGAGGCGGGAACACTTGCTTGTGAGTTCTTAGCTGATGACGAATCTATTGATTTTTGTGTGGTGAATGAAAATGAGCAAGGTGTTAGCCACTTTATTACTCAACACGTTCAACCTTTTTATCAGCGTCGTCTTGGTAGCTTCTTACGAGATACAATCCCAGTAAAAAATACCTAATAATTTCATGTATAGAGTGAGGAAAATACTTTTCTCACTCATAAAATGCATATTGGTCATTAATTAAATATATATTCTGCTTACTATTTAAAAAATATTATTTCATTTCTCTGTTTTTCTCTCCCATCATTTTTTCCGTTTTGTCTGATAGGTGTTCTTATTACATTCTGTTAAATTATATTGATAATTAAAACACTATCAGCAGCATTTATCTGTGTGTATTTTAAACGATTTAAACGTATATAGTGTGGTTTTAACCTTCTGTTAAAACCGTAAAAATAGAATACATTTTAACTAATTAAAGGGCGGGCGGTAATGAAACAACAATCAAGTTGGGCTTCATTGGCGGGTCTAAAAACCAAAAAACGTTATTTAGCACTTGCGTTAGCATCGGTCGTGGCATTGGCCGGTTGTGATAATGCAGATGAAACAACCAAAAATGAGCCAAATGTTTCAACAACAGCGCCAGAAAACCAAACCAAAACAGCGCCAGTTGCAGAACAGAAAAAAGTAGCACCGAAACTTTCCGCTGAAGAAATGGTAAAAAAATATGCAGGGAAAGATTTAACCATTTTGGATGCATCTGAATTACAACTTGATGGTGCAAGTGCCATGGTGGTGACATTCTCCGTGCCATTGCAAGCCAACCAAGACTTCGGCCAGTTTATTAACCTTATTGATGTTAAATCAGGAAAATTGGATGGAGCTTGGGAGCTGTCTGATAACCAGATGGAACTACGCTTCCGTCACCTTCCACCCTCTAAAGAATTAAATTTAACCATTAACCCAGGTATTAAAGCGGTTAATGAGCGTACAACGACCGACAGTTTTGAGAAAAAACTGACCACAGCACAAATTATCCCAACGGTTGGTTTTGCAAGTAAAGGCTCCTTATTACCGAGCAAGGTCGCCCAAGGCTTACCTGTGATAGCCTTGAACGTTGATAAAGTCGACGTCAATTTCTTCCGTGTAGATGAAAAGCAATTGCCACAATTTTTAGCGCAGTGGCAATATCGCAGTAATTATGAGTATTGGTATTCAGAAGAGTTTCTCGACAAAGTGGAGCTGGCTTATACCGGCCGCTTTGATTTAAACCCAGATAAAAATACCCGCCAAACCATTTTGCTGCCACTCAAAGATGTCAAAGAGTTGCAGCAAGATGGCGTATATTTGGCCATCATGCAAAAAGCAGGCAGCTATAGTTATCAATTCCCTGCGACCGTCTTCACATTGAGTGATATTGGTGTGTCACTACACAGTTACCAAGACCGTGTCGACATTTTCACCCAATCCTTAGCGAAAGGCTCCGCAATTAAAGGTGTTGAGCTGCGTATTTTGGATGAAAAAGGCCAGTTAGTGACAAAAGGCACGACAGATGGCGATGGTCATGCCCAGTTAGATAAATTAGCGGGTGGAAAATTATTACTGGCAACCCACGAAGGGCAAACCAGTATGATTGATTTAACTCAGCCTGCACTTGATTTATCTGAATTCGACATTTCAGGGCCGGAAGGCTACGCAAAACAATTTTTCACCTTTGGGCCTCGTGATTTATATCGTCCGGGTGAATTGCTACTGGTCAATGGTTTATTGCGTGATGGTGATGGTAATCCGGTTAAAACTCAACCAGTTAAAGTTGATGTATTAAAAACGGATGGGCAAGTGGTTCGTAGCTTTGTTTGGCAGCCGGAAGAAAACCAAAATGGGCTATATCAATATCAATTTGAAATCCCTAAAAATGCAGAGACAGGCGGTTGGTCACTGCGCTTTGATTTAGGTGATGGCTCGCCACTGCGTTATTACAAATTTAATGTTGAAGATTTCATGCCTGAACGTATGGCGCTAGAAATCGTTGGTAGCGATGTGCCGCGTTTAACTGATCAATCCGTGGATTTTGATATTCAAGGGCGTTATTTATATGGTGCGCCAGCGGCAGATAACCAGTTACAAGGCCAAATTGTGTTAAAGGCCAATCGCGAAGCGGTAGCAAAATTACCGGGCTTTGAATTTGGTGCTGTCAACGAGGAGGGCTTACCACGTAAGTTGGATGAGTTTGACCTAACGCTGGACAGCAACGGTGAAACGGTGATTTCAATTCCAAACAGTAATTGGAGTTCAACACGTTCACCGATTTCAGCTGTTTTACAAGCAAGTTTGCTTGAAGCAGGTGGCCGTCCAGTGACGCGTCGTGCTGAGCAAGCCATTTGGCCGGCGGAAAAATTGGTCGGTATTCGCCCATTATTTGCTAAGAAAGAAATTTATGATTACCGCACAGACCGTTATGTCAAACGCCATAATGTAGATGAAAACTCGCTTGCTGAGTTTGAATTAGTCATGGCAGATGCGGCGGGTAATAAACTGGCGGCAGAAAACTTAACAGCGCGTTTAGTGTACGAACGCCGTGATTATTACTGGAGTTGGTCTGAAAGTGGTGGCTGGTCTTCAAATTATGACCAAAAAGACCTCGTTATGGCGAATGAAAATATTGTCATCGCCAAAGACGGGACTGCGAAAGTGTCTTTCCCTGTGGATTGGGGCGCATTCCGCCTAGAAGTCGTCAACCCAGAAAATCAGCTCGTGTCGAGTGTCCAGTTCTGGGCAGGGTATTCATGGCAAGATAATACGGGGGGAAGTGGTTCAGTTCGCCCTGACCAAGTGAAACTTAGCCTAAATAAACCTGCGTACTTACCGGGTGAAAAAGCCAAAGTTCGCATTGAATCCCCTAAAGCAGGTAAAGGATATATATTGCTCGAGTCGAGTAATGGCCCACTGTGGTGGGAAGAAATCGACGTGCCAGAAAAGGGCTTAGACGTTGAAATTCCAGTCAATAAAGAGTGGGCTCGTCATGACCTTTACGTCTCAGCAGTTGTGGTTCGCCCAGGAGATGACTCTAAAGAAGCCACGGTGAAACGTGCGGTGGGTGTGTTGCATTTACCGATCGCAGATGAGAACCGTAAAATAGCGTTGGCTCTAACGACGCCAGACAAAATGCGTCCTAATCAAGACTTGACGGTAAAAATTAAAGCGACCGCACAAGACGGAAAACCATTACCTGAAAAAGTGAATGTGTTGTTATCAGCGGTAGATACTGGTGTATTGAATATCACGGATTTCAAAACCCCAGACCCGTATGACGCTTTCTTTGGCCGTAAGCGCTATAGTGTTGACCAATATGACGTTTATGGTCACTTAATTGAAGGCCAAGGTAAGGTTGCTAACCTGCGCTTTGGTGGTGACAGCGAAGAGGCGGCATTAGAGCGTGGTGGTATGAAGCCACTCACTGAAGTGCAAATTATTGCTGAGCAGGCTAAGCCTGTCACATTAAATAAAGACGGTGAGGGTGAAATTAGCCTTGCTATCCCTGATTTTAACGGCGAACTCCGCGTGATGGCGCAAGCATGGAACGAAAAAGAGTTCGGCCATGCAGATAGCAAAGTGATTGTCGCGGCACCATTAGTGACACAAATGTCGATGCCACGATTTATGGCTGGCGGTGATAAGTCTTACTTTGCACTTGATTTGACCAATATGACGGATAACACGCAGAATGTGACCGTCAACTTCAAGGCATCAGGAATGGTGAAACTTGATGGTGTCAGTAGCCGTGAGTTAGCGTTACCGAAAGGCAAACGCACCACGATTAACTTACCAGTCAAAGCAGACTACGGCTTTGGTGAAGGCGAAGTGTCGATGACCATTAATGGCATTAACATTCAAGGCGAAGCCAATAAAGATTACAGCAACAGTTGGAAAGTTGGCGTTCGTCCGGCACAACCGGCAGAAACCGTTTCGTTTGCAACCGCTATTGAGCCAGGTACCTCATGGGCACTGCCAATTAACCAGATTGCGGGCCTACAACCAGATACCATTGAAGGGCAAGTGCTATTAACGAGCCGTCCACCGTTAGATGTTTCTCGTTATATTAGAGAGTTATTTGCTTACCCATATGGTTGCTTGGAGCAAACTATCAGCGGGTTATATCCATCATTATTCTCAACTCAAGCTGAGCTGAATAAGATAGGGATTAAAACGCAAACGGATGCAGACCGCCATAAAGCGATTGAAATTGGTATTCCGCATTTGTTAAGTATGCAACGTAATGATGGCGGTTTCTCGTTATGGGATAGAAACGGCCGCGAAGAGTATTGGTTAACCGCATATGCAGCGGATTTCTTGAATAAAGCGAATCAGCGTGGGTTTACGGTTCCCCAAGAAGCTATCAGTAACGCAAACACGCGCTTATTGAGCTATTTACAAGATGGCAACCAAATCAATTATCCTTATACGGAAAATCAGGCAGGCGCGCGTTTCGCAACCCAAGCTTATGCAGGCTTAGTATTGGCGTCACAGCAAAAAGCACCTCTAGGTGCATTACGTCAACTTTATAACCAAAGAGATCATGCCGCGAGTGGCTTACCACTTGTTCAGTTAGGCGTTGCGTTGAACTTGATGGGGGATAAATCACGTGGTGAGAGCGCGGTGATTGACGGGCTGAAAAAACAGCGTAATCGCTACAGTTATGTCGGGGATTACGGCTCAGTGATCCGTGACGATGCGATGATTGTTGCGCTGTTAAATGAATATAATTTAATGCCAAAATCGCGCGACCAAAAACTGCAAACTTTGTCTAATAATTTGACTTCTCAACGTTATTTCTCGACACAAGAGAGCAACGCGTTGTACTTAGCGGGCCGTTTCTACTTAAATGAAAGTGAAGCCCCATGGAAAGCAACGATTAATGGCCAAGAACCTCCGATGGTTTCAGATAAACCTGTGAGTGAGTTCCTGAGCAAAGGTCAATTAGAAACAGGCTATAGCATCGAAAACAGTGGAACCAATACCCTGTATACACGCTTAAACGTAGTGGGGTATCCGCAACATTCACCGAAACCAAGTTCGAACGTATTAGGAATCACTCGTAGTTACTATGATATGAAAGGCAATCGCATTTCATTAGATAGACTAAGAAGCGGTGAAATGGTGGTGGTTAAGCTGGAAGTTCAGGCATCCCAAAGTGTGCCAGATGCGCTAGTGGTTGACTTGCTGCCTGCGGGCTTAGAACTAGAAAACCAAAATTTAGCGAACAGTAGCGCTAATTTGAGTGAATCTGCACCGAACCTGCAAGAACTGATTGATGATATGCAACAATCACAAATTCGCCATATGGAATACCGTGATGACCGTTTTGTGGCTGCCGTTGAAGTACAGCAATATCGACCAACGACATTAGTCTACTTAGCGCGGGCAGTGACACCGGGTGTGTATAGCATTCCAGTACCACAAGTTGAATCAATGTATGTCCCTGACTGGCGTGCGACTGGCTATTCTGATGGCCAATTAGAAATCGTTCGTTAATCTCCTCTTAAAGCCCTTATATTAATACTCAAGATATAAGGGCTCTTTTAATTTATTTTCGGTACTCCCATCAATGAAAAAATGGTTACGCCGCACAGGCATTACACTGGTTCTGTTGGTCATTATTTTGCCACTGGCTTTTCTAGCGGCTGATAAAATCTGGCCGTTGCCGATTAAGCAAATTGAAATGGCACGAACCGTGGTTGCAGCGGATGGCACACCATTGTGGCGCTTTGCAGACAAAGAGGGTATTTGGCGCTTTCCGGTTACACTCGAGGAGGTTTCTCCTGATTTTATCGAAGCGTTATTAACCTATGAAGATCGCCATTTTTATCGCCATCCGGGGGTAAACCCGTTTTCGCTAGTTAGGGCTGCGGGGCAGTTTGTGAGTTCGGGGCGCATTGTGTCAGGCGGTAGTACCATTTCGATGCAAGTTGCGCGGTTAATTGACCCCCATGAAAGAACATTGGGTGGTAAGCTAAAACAACTTTGGCGTACGGCTCAGCTTGAGTACCACTATTCAAAAGATGAAATTTTAGAGATGTATTTAAACCGCGCTCCGTATGGCGGAACGATTGAAGGGATTGGCGCCGCTAGCTGGGTATATTTGAATAAGTCACCGGCAAAATTGACAGCGAGTGAAGCGGCTCTCTTTGCTGTTTTACCCCAAGCCCCTAGCCGCTTAAGGCCAGACCGTTATCCAGAAAGAGCACAAGCCGCTCGTGATAAGGTGTTAGACCGGTTAGAGGAATACCAGGTCTGGAGCCCTGAAAAAGTTACTGATATTAAACAAGAACAGATTTGGTTAGCACCGCGAAAGAATCCACATTCAGCCCCCTTGCTGGCAAGGCGGGTGACCAAGGGGACGCAAGAGTCCATCATTGAAACCACTATCGATGCCAGCTTACAAAGGCAGCTGGAAGATATGGCAATGAATTGGAAAAACCAACTGCCAAAACAAACGTCACTGGGGATTTTGGTGGTCGATCATACGGATATGGCCGTGAAAGCGTATATTGGCTCCATTGATTTCCAAGATGATAGCCGTTTTGGGCATGTCGATATGGTAAGCGCTTGGCGCTCCCCCGGCTCAACGTTAAAACCATTTTTATATGCATTAGCGATGGATGATGGGCTCATCCACGCGGAATCGTTATTACAAGATGTTCCGCGGCGCTTTAATGATTATCGTCCCGGTAACTTTGACAGTGGTTTTAATGGCCCTGTGAGTGTCAGCGATGCATTAGTTCGCTCATTGAATTTACCCGTAGTGCAGTTGTTAGATGTGTATGGCAGTAAACGATTTACGGCTCAACTCCGCAATGTTGGGACTGAACTGCGCTTTCCGTTAGGCAGCGAGCCAAATTTGTCGCTAATTTTAGGCGGGACAGCTACACGGATGGAAGATTTGGTTTCCGCTTACAGCGCATTTGCGCGAAAAGGTAATGTGTCACCGCTGCGCTTTAAACCCACCGATGAAATTCGTGATAGAGCGCTGATGTCACCGGGCGCAGCATGGATAGTGCGCCGAATTATGGGTGGGGAAGCTCGTCCTGTACCGGATCCTAATTTATCAGGGCAAATAAATTTGGCATGGAAAACAGGGACCAGCTATGGTTATCGTGATGCGTGGGCGATTGGTGTTAATCCACGTTATACCATCGGTGTTTGGGTTGGGCGGCCTGATGCCACGCCTGTTGCAGGGCAGTTAGGTTTCGCCACAGCGATCCCTATTATGAATCAAATAAATGGCATGTTACTGAGCAAAATTTACCAATCACATGAGCCGTTACCAAAAGATGTGAAACCTGCCAGTGTAAGCCAAGCGGTGATTTGCTGGCCGGGTGGCACAGCATTGCTGAAAGATGACAATAATTGCCGCCAAAGGCGTCTTAGCTGGATCTTGGATAATACGATCCCACCGACTTTAATGGCGCGAGACCAAGAGTCGTTATTAGGATTAAGGCAAAAAATTTGGGTCAATGAGAAAGGGCTCCAAGTTGCGGCTGATTGCCCGAATGCCCAAGAAAAAGAAGTGCATTTATGGCCAATTACGGTGGAGTCATGGTTACCAAACAGTGAAAAACGGGAAAATCGGTTACCTAAAGCGGATTCAGTTTGTCCTCCTATGAAGTTAGAAATGCCGCCATTATTGATTTCTGGTATACGTGATGGTGAAGTATTACAGCGTTTACCTGGTAAAACTAGCTTAGACTTGCGTTTAGTCACACAGGGTGGGCAAGGGCAGAAATGGTGGTTTTTAAACGGAGAACAAGTGAATACAACCGAGCAAAACGGTTCTATTTTGCTAACACTCGATAAAAGTGGAAGCTACCAAATTTCAGTATTAGATTTAAGCGGCCAAGTAACGGCAATAAGCTTTAGAGTGAAGTAATAGATGAAAAACGTGACTTACCCGAAAAAATAGTGTTTTTTGCTATAAAAAGTTTAACAAAATGTTGTTGTGACTGTAGGAAATTGTAATCAGAGCCCCTATAATCATCGCCTTATTTTTCTTTTTCCTAGATAGGGTTGCCTTTGAAGTCTAAAGGTCTAACAATAGAATTAGAAATAATATAAAAAACTACAACATGCCTATTTTAAGTTCTTACATCCTAAGTTACAGGGAAGAATAAAGAATAAAGGCCTAATGAATCGCTAAGAGGTTATTTATGACTGTTCAACGTACATTTTCTATTATTAAACCAAACGCTGTGAAGAAAAACGTTATTGGTGCAATCTACAACCGTTTTGAAAGCGCCGGTTTCACTATTATCGCTGCTAAAATGATGCATTTGACTCGTGAGCAAGCTGAAGGCTTCTACGCTGAACACAAAGGCCGTCCTTTCTTTGAAGGTCTGGTTGAATTTATGACTTCAGGCCCTATCATGCTGCAAGTGTTAGAAGGTGAAAATGCAATCCAACGTCACCGTGACCTGATGGGCGCAACTAACCCAGATAACGCATTAGCGGGTACTTTACGCGCAGACTACGCAGACAGCTTCACTGAAAACGCAACTCACGGTTCAGACTCTGAAGAATCTGCGGCACGTGAAATCGCATATTTCTTCACTGCGGATGAAATCTGCCCACGCTAAGACTTCTTTAACTAATGCATTAGCATTATTGTTATAAAGTTTGTACAATGCGACGCCCTGCTATGATTAGCGGGGCGATTATATTTTTAAGACTGCAAAAATTACGTCGTGCTATACTCATTACTAGCACTGCCGAAAGTGTAACAACGAGGCAATACACCATGTCTGATATGACGACAGATGCACAATGTGCAACTTCTTCCGCTATTTCTGTCACACCAGAAAAAACGAACCAAAAAACCAATTTACTCGATTTAAACCGCAAACAAATGCGCGATTTTTTTGCTCAAATGGGTGAAAAACCGTTCCGCGCTGATCAGGTCATGAAATGGATTTATCATTATTGCTATGATGATTTTGACCAAATGACCGATATTAATAAAGTCCTTAGAGCAAAACTGAAAGAAGTTGCAGAAATCCGTGCACCGGAAGTCGCTGATGAACAACGTTCATCAGATGGCACCATCAAGTGGGCCATCAAAGTGGGTGACCAACTGGTTGAAACCGTCTATATCCCAGAAGCAGATCGGGCAACACTGTGTGTCTCTTCACAGGTCGGTTGTGCACTGGAATGTAAATTCTGCTCTACGGCACAGCAAGGTTTCAACCGTAACTTACGTGTTTCCGAAATCATTGGCCAGGTTTGGCGAGCTGCAAAAATTATTGGTTCACTGAAATCCAGCGGACGTCGTCCAATTACTAACGTCGTAATGATGGGAATGGGCGAACCATTACTGAATTTGAATAATGTCGTCCCTGCAATGGAGATTATGTTAGATGACTTCGGTTTTGGTTTATCTAAGCGCCGTGTCACGATTTCCACTTCGGGGGTTGTACCTGCATTAGATAAACTAGGGGATATGATTGACGTTGCATTAGCGATTTCACTACATGCACCAACAGACGATATTCGCGACGATATTGTTCCAATTAATAAAAAATACAATATTGAAACTTTCCTCAACAGCGTGAATCGTTATTTAACCAAATCTAATGCGAATGCAGGACGAGTAACTGTAGAGTATGTGATGTTAGATCACGTGAACGACAGTGTTGAGCAAGCTCATCAATTAGCAGAATGTTTAAAAAACACACCAAGTAAAATTAACTTAATCCCGTGGAACCCGTTCCCAGGGGCCCCTTACGGTAGAAGTTCGAATAGTCGTATCGACCGCTTCTGTAAAGTGTTGATGGGCTATGGTTTTACCACGATAGTGCGCAAAACACGCGGTGATGATATTGACGCTGCCTGTGGGCAACTTGCTGGTGACGTGATTGACAGAACGAAGCGAACGTTGAAAAAACGCTTAGCAGGGGAACCTATTAAGGTAAAAACAGTCTGATTTATAAATATGTTTGAATTAGTGAATTAGGTTATGATTTAGGGCGTTTTAGAGTTAGGCAAAACGCCCTTGTTAACCTACAATAGTAGAAGCAATAAGAAAAATTTAATTGTTGTTTCAACATGATGATAAATTATTGACGAATAAAGCTGCTCAATGTTTGCTTTATATATTTTAAACTTGGAAATAGTGTTGCCAGCAAATGACTATCGAAAATAATACCGAACAGACTACGACGACAGTCGGACAATTATTGACGCAAGCACGTGAGCGCATGGGGCTAACCCAAGATATTGTTGCAGAACGATTATGCCTTAAAATCAGTACGGTAAAAGAGATAGAACAAGATATTGCTCCCGCTGGTGTAGAACCGACATTTTTACGTGGTTATATTCGCCTTTATGCTCGAATGGTCGGCATATCAGAAAACGAATTAAAAACGTATTTGAAAACGGAAGAACCTGTCACATTAGCCAAAGTTTCTCCTATGCAAAGCTATTCTTTAGGGAAAAAACGTAAAAAGCGTGAAGGTTGGCTAATGAAACTGACGTGGTTGATTGTGATTGTGCTGATTGCAATGGTTGGTGTGTGGTGGTGGCAAGATCATAACGCACAGAAAAATGAGCTAGTTTCAATTGCAAATCAAAATGATTTGATTTTGTCTCAGCAAAATAACAGCACAACGCCGGTTGAATTGTCGACTTCAACAGAAATTGTCTCAACTGACACTGCCCCTGCCGCACAGGAAAATGCGCTTGAATTACAAGTTCAAGAGCCTGTATTAACCACAGACCCGATTACCGAGCCTGTCAGAACCATTCCATTACCTAATGCACCGCAATCTTCTGTTGCATTAGATAGAACACAAAACACAGAAACGACTGACCCTGTTGCTGTTAGCAGCCAAGCTTTGGTCTTAAACTTTACTGGCCAGTGCTGGTTAGAAATTCGTGACGCGAATAATAAAATCTTATTCAGTGGCACCAAAAATAATGGCGATAAGCTGGAGCTTGATGGCCCGCAGCCTTATCGTCTGAACATCGGTGCACCGGCAAATGTCACTGTACAGTTCCAAGGTAATGCCGTTGATTTAAGCCGCTTCATCAAAGCGAAACGTCCGGCAAAATTGAAGTTACCTGAAGCCTAAATTAGAAAGACAAAAAGAAGCAAACTATATCCGAAAACATCTTTTTTGATAGGCTATGGTTTGCTTTCTTGTGTATAGTTGAGCGTATAAAAATAATCGTTAAAACTATACCTCGGTAGCAAAGAGTACCACGGTAACAAAGAGCACATGGACGTTCGGAGAATTAAACAAAAATGCATAATGAATCACCGATAAAAAGACGTAAATCCACTCGTATTAATGTAGGCAGCGTACCAGTAGGCGATGGCGCACCTATCGCTGTCCAATCAATGACCAATACCCGCACAACTGATGTCGAAGCTACTGTCCGCCAAATTAAATCACTTGAGCGTGTTGGTGTGGATATTGTTCGCGTTTCTGTTCCTACGATGGATGCGGCAGAAGCGTTTAAGTTGATTAAACAGCAAGTTAGTGTTCCTCTGGTGGCTGATATCCATTTTGACTATCGTATTGCATTAAAAGTGGCCGAATACGGTGTTGATTGCTTGCGTATTAACCCAGGTAATATTGGTAGCGAAGAAAGAATTCGCCAAGTGGTTGATTGTGCACGCCATTACAATATTCCTATTCGCATTGGGGTCAATGGTGGTTCCCTTGAAAAAGATATTCAAGAGAAGTATGGCGAACCGACACCTGAAGCCTTAGTTGAGTCAGCAATGCGCCATGTGGATATCTTAGATAGACTGAATTTCGACCAGTTTAAAGTCAGTGTAAAAGCATCAGATGTGTTTCTCGCTGTCGGCTCCTACCGTTTATTAGCGAATAAAATCGATCAACCACTGCATTTAGGGATCACCGAGGCCGGTGGTGCACGTGCAGGTTCAGTAAAATCGGCAATTGGCTTAGGAATGCTACTGTCCGAGGGTATTGGTGATACCTTGCGTATTTCTTTAGCGGCGGACCCGGTTGAAGAAGTTAAAGTCGGTTTTGATATCTTAAAATCACTGCGTATTCGTTCACGTGGTATTAATTTTATTGCTTGTCCAACTTGTTCACGGCAAGAGTTTGATGTGATAGGCACGGTGAATGAGTTAGAACAGCGCTTAGAAGATATAATTACACCAATGGATGTGTCGATTATTGGTTGTGTGGTCAATGGTCCCGGTGAAGCGGAAGTGTCCACGCTAGGTGTTGCAGGCGCAAAAACCAAGAGTGGTTTCTATGAAGACGGTAAACGTCAAAAAGAGCGCTTTGATAATGACAACATTATCGACCAGTTAGAAGCTAAAATTCGAGCCAAAGCAGCGATGATGGATGAAAGCAAGCGGATTGAAGTCAATTTAAAAGATTAATTTTGTCTAATCTAGTGCCAAACGATTCATAGTGTCGTTTGGCATATTTAGAACAAACGCTATATCAATTATCCGCATTTTTTTCTAAAATCGGTCGCTCACCGTACAAATTGACAGATAAATCCCGATTAGTATCAGTAATTGGTGTTTGTTGATTGAACCAGATGATATTTCGCTCTTATAATCAAACTTATGTAATTCTGAAAATAGAGAAATAAAGTGGGAAAAAATATCCAAGCCATTCGCGGCATGAATGATTACTTACCAGCTGACACGCGTGTATGGCAGAAAATCGAAGCAACATTAAAAAATATTTTACAGGGTTATGGTTTTAGTGAAATTCGTACCCCGATTGTAGAGCAGACCCCGCTATTTCGCAGAGCGATAGGTGAAGTGACGGATGTCGTTGAAAAAGAAATGTACACTTTCAATGACCGTAATGATGAAAGTCTGACATTACGCCCTGAAAATACCGCAGGTTGTGTCCGTGCCGGTATTGAGCATGGTTTGCTGTACAATCAGGAACAGCGTTTGTGGTATTTAGGGCCAATGTTCCGTTATGAGCGCCCACAAAAAGGCCGTTACCGTCAATTTCACCAATTAGGTGCTGAAGTGTTTGGTCTTGCGGGTCCTGACATTGATGCGGAAGTCATCTTAATGACAGCGCGCTGGTGGAAAGCATTAGGTATTAGTGAGCATGTGACATTAGAGCTGAATTCGATTGGCTCATTAGAAGCGCGTGCTAATTACCGTGAGGCCTTAGTTGCTTTCTTAGAACAGCATAAAGACAAGCTGGATGAAGATTGCAAACGCCGGATGTACACAAATCCTCTGCGTGTTTTGGACTCCAAAAATCAAGACGTTCAGACTTTATTGAATGATGCACCTGAACTGTTTGATTACCTTGATGTCGAATCACGTGAGCACTTTGATGGCTTATGCAAGCTGTTAGAAGCCGCTGGCGTTCAATACCGTGTTAATCAGCGTTTAGTTCGTGGTCTTGACTACTATAACCGCACTGTTTTTGAATGGGTAACAACAGCGTTAGGCTCACAGGGTACAGTTTGCGCGGGTGGCCGTTATGATGGCTTAGTTGAACAATTAGGCGGTCGTGCAACACCTGCGGTGGGTTTTGCCATGGGTATGGAACGCATGGTGTTATTAGTCCAAGAAGTGAATCCTGAATTTACAGCGGATGCTTCAGTGGCTGATGTTTATCTTGCTTCATTTGGCGAAAATAGCCAGCAAGCAGCGATATTAGTGGCCGAAAAAGTGCGTGATGCACTACCGACACTGCGGTTAATGACTAACCACGGTGGTGGTAACTTCAAGAAACAGTTAGCAAGAGCGGATAAACAAGGCGCTAAAATTGCCCTGATCTTGGGGGAAGATGAAATTCAAAATAACCAAGTCACATTGAAAGATTTACGCACAGGCGTACAAGAAACCATTTCGCAGCAACTTATGGCGTCACGCATCGCCGAGTTATTAGGTTAAGGAGAGACAAGTGGAAGTCTATACAAACGAAAATGATCAAGTCGATGCGATTAAACGCTTCTTTGCGAATAATGGCGTGGCATTAGTTGTTGGCCTCGTAATTGGTGTGGGTGGTGTATTTGGTTGGAACTACTGGCAATCACATAAAACCAATGTACTGCAAGAAAGCGCTCAAAAGTTTGAAGCAGTAAACACTCAGTTACGTTCAGGTTCAGAACAAAGTATTGTTGCAGCGCAAAAATTCGCAGCTGAAACTGACGATGTATACAGTGCGATGATGGGCTTAGAGCTTGCGCAAATCGCTGTGGATAAAGGTGATTTGGCTAACGCACAAACTGCTTTGACCAATGCACTAGCGAAGGCAAAAACCGCGGATATGCAAGATTTAATTAACCTGCGTTTAGCGCGAGTTCAATTGGCTCAAGGTAATGCGGACGGTGCGATAGCATCAGTTGCAAATATTAAAAGTAAGTCATGGCAAGCAACGGCACAGGATGTCCGTGGTGATGCTTTACTCCACAAGGGCGATAAAGCAGGTGCAAAAGCGGCTTACGCTCAGGGGTTAGAAAGTGAAGGCTCTCAATCTATTAGAGGTATTTTGACTCTGAAGTTGAACAACGTATCTAATTCATAAGAAGAAAGGAAACGACAAACATGCAGTTGCGCAAAACACTTTTAGTTGGCCTAGTCGCTTCAGCTTTACTTGCCGGTTGTTCCAGCGAAACTGATTCTATTATCATGGCGCCACTTCCACAGGTTGAAAATCAATTCAGCCCATCAATTGTTTGGGATAAATCTGTCGGAAATGGTGTTGAACAATTTTATTCTGAATTATCACCTGTTTGGGATGGTTCAGCGGTTTATGCAGCAGACCGTAAAGGTTTAGTTAAAGCTTTTGAACTCGATAGCGGTAAAGAGCTCTGGTCAGTCGATTTATCTAAACGAACAGGTTTTCTTTCTGCTAACTTGTCTGCGTTATTGTCAGGCGGTTTAACCGTCGATGGCGACAAAATCTTTGTGGGTACAGAGCGCGGAACCGTTATTGCGCTGAACAAAGAAGATGGCCAAGTTGTTTGGGATGTCGAAGTTGCCGGTGAAGCCCTTTCTAAACCGGTAGTGAGTAATGATTTTGTTATTATTCATACCAGTAATGGCCAACTGCAAGCTTTAGACGTCAATAGCGGTGAAATCAAATGGACCGTTAACATGGATACCCCATCGTTGTCATTACGTGGTGAATCTGCGCCTGCGGTTGCTTTTGGTGCTGCGATTGTCGGTGGGGACAACGGCCGTGTCAGTGCGGTGCTGTTGTCTCAAGGTCAATTAATTTGGCAACAACGTATTTCGCAAGTGACAAGTTCGACAGAAATCGGCCGCTTAAATGATGTCGACATGACACCAATTATTGATGACGGTAAAGTGTATGCGATTGCTTATAATGGCACATTGGCAGCACTGGATATGCGCTCAGGTCAAATTCTGTGGAAACGTGAGCTGGGCTCAATCAATGATATGGTGATGTCAGGTGAAAACCTGTATCTCGTTGACCAAAGTGATCGCGTATTATCTGTTCGTAAAAGCGACGGTGTGACGCTATGGACGCAGGAAGACCTGTTAAATCGTGGGTTATCTGCGCCAGAAATGTATAATGGCTATCTTGTTGTCGGTGATAAAGAAGGTTATCTGCATTGGTTAGACATGAATACGGGTGGGTTTGTTGCACAAAACAAATTAAACAGCTCAGGTATTCACAGTCGCCCAGTTGTTGCGAGTGATAAGCTAATGGTTCAGACAAAAAACGGAACAGTTTACCTGTTAACACGTTAATTTTCTGACAAACCGCCAATTTATCGATAAAATCAACGGTTCCTGAAGACAGGAGCCGTTTCGTTTTTTTGTTTTCTGAGTTAAAGCCTCAGAATTCCTTAAGTTAATAAAAGTTGTGAGGCATCTAAGAATGATACCCGTCGTAGCGCTGGTAGGGCGTCCAAACGTAGGAAAATCCACGTTATTTAACCGTTTAACCCGTACCCGTGACGCATTAGTAGCGGACTTTCCCGGTCTGACTCGTGATCGCAAATATGGTCGTGCTGAAGTTGAAGGGCATGAATTCATTATTATCGACACGGGTGGTATCGATGGGACTGAGGAAGGCGTAGAAACGCACATGGCCGCACAGTCCTTGCAAGCCATTGAAGAGGCCGATATTGTTCTGTTTATGGTTGATGCAAGATCTGGGTTAATGCCTGCAGATGAAGGTATTGCCAAACATCTTCGTAGTCGCAAGAAAAAAACATATTTAGTCGCGAACAAAACAGATGGCATCGATGTTACAACGGCAATCGGGGATTTTTACTCTCTTGGCTTAGGGGAAATTCATCCTATCGCAGCATCACACGGCCGTGGTGTCACTCAGTTAATCGAACAATCGTTAAAACCTTTTATTGGTGAAGACGAAGAAGAGGTTGAGCTGACCGAAGAAGAAGAAAATGCGGCTTATTGGGCTGAGTTAGAAGCTCAAGGTGAGCTTGATGAAGACGAAGAAGATGACTTTGACCCAACAACACTACCGATTAAATTAGCCATTGTTGGTCGCCCGAATGTAGGTAAATCCACATTAACCAACCGTATATTAGGTGAAGATAGGGTTATTGTGTTTGATATGCCCGGGACAACCCGTGACAGCATTTACATTCCAATGGAACGCGATGAGCGTGAATATATCCTGATTGACACCGCAGGTGTTCGTAAACGTGGCAAAGTCACTGAAACAGTCGAAAAATTCTCTGTAATTAAAACGTTACAAGCGATTGAAGATGCGAACGTTGTATTATTAGTCATTGATGCACGCGAAGGTATCTCAGACCAAGATTTATCTTTACTTGGTTTTATCCTCAATGCGGGGCGCTCATTGGTGATTGCGGTCAATAAATGGGACGGTATGAAGCCAGAAGACCGCGAACACGTAAAAGACATGCTTGAACTGCGTCTTGGCTTTGTTGATTTCGCACGTATTCACTTTATTTCTGCACTGCATGGTAGTGGAGTGGGGAATCTATTTGAATCAGTGCAAGAAGCTTACGAATCAGCAACTCGTCGAGTCGGAACGGCATTATTAACACGCATTATGAAGATGGCAGAAGATGAGCACCAACCACCGCTTATCCGTGGTCGCCGTGTTAAAATGAAATATGCCCATGCCGGAGGACACAACCCACCGATTGTGGTGATCCACGGTAACCAAGTTTCCGATTTACCAGATAGCTATAAACGTTATTTGATGAATTACTTCCGTCGTTCATTACAAGTGATGGGAACGCCAATTCGAATTCTGTTTAAAGAGGGTGAAAACCCTTATGCAGATAAGAAAAATAAGTTAACGGCAACCCAGCTACGTAAGCGTAAGCGTTTAATGCAGCATTTGAAAAAGCGTTAGTCAGTAAGGCGTTAATGAAGGTTTAATTAACCCTATTGAACAGACAAAGCCGTAACAAAATTATTCTGTTACGGCTTTTTAATATTATCTAGATTGATACTTTAAGAAAGAATATCGCCCTTACGTGACCAGAATACATCATGATGGACGAAGGGTAAGAATTAAAGATTGAGGGAAATTATGGACACTCGTTCTTCTACACGTTTAAACAAATATATTAGTGAAAGTGGTATTTGCTCAAGGCGTGAAGCTGACCGTTATATTGAGCAGGGTAATGTATTTATTAATGGTAAGCGTGCAGGAATTGGCGACCAAGTTTTTTCTGGTGACGTGGTAAAAGTTAATGGGCAATTAATTGAGCCGCGTAATGAAGAAGATTTAGTGTTAATCGCACTCAATAAGCCAGTCGGTATTGTCAGTACGACGGAGAGTGGTGAAAAAGATAATATTGTTGATTATGTTAATCACAGCACCCGAATTTTTCCAATTGGCCGCTTAGATAAAGACTCTCAAGGGTTAATTTTTCTAACAAACCATGGGGATTTGGTGAATAAAATTTTGCGGGCTGGAAATTCTCATGAGAAAGAGTATTTAGTTACTGTCAATAAGCCCGTTACAGATGATTTTATTCGTGGAATGGGCGCTGGAGTCCCGATCCTCGGTACAATGACTAAAAAATGTAAGGTTAAGAAGGAAGCGCCTTTTGTTTTTAGAATTACGCTTGTGCAAGGGCTAAACCGTCAAATTCGTCGTATGTGTGAGCATTTTGGTTTTGAAGTCACAAAACTTGAACGCGTTCGCATTATGAATGTTAAGTTGACCGGCATTCCTGTCGGTGAGTGGCGAGACTTAACGGATGATGAACTAATTGAATTATTTGATATGATGGAAAAATCTGAGTCAGACGTAAAATTGAAAAAGCCACAGAAATCCACTTCTGCGAGTAAAGGTAATACAAAGCAAGCGTCGCCAAGTAAACCAAAAGCAAAAACAGAAAACCCGACACGTAAAAAATTTACACAACCAGGTAGAAAAAAGAAAAAACGCTAACGTGCAGGTTTGATTAATAAGGCTGAATGAAAGAGTTAGCGAATGCTCTTTAATATCGGCCTTTAGTTTTTCAGTAAATGGTTCTTAAATAGTTTAATGCTATCTAGCGATATTAATGATTACAGATTGACTTCTAACCCAACATCTAACCAACTCTGTTGTGTTTTTTGTGCGATATTATTATCAAACAGTTTCTTAGCTGCGCGGATCGTTGCATCAGCAAATTCGATGAAGGTTGCCTTCGAGGTCACGCGTTTGTCAGATACGGCTTCAAGCCAAATTTTACCTGCAATATCCCATGTATAACCACCAAGGCTCTTGGCTAATAGGTAAAAGGCTTTATTTGGAATGCCTGAATTAATATGTACGCCGCCATTATCAATAAAAATAGGTAAATCCTGATATTGCGCCATATGGCCAACTTGTGGATCTCTAATATCGTCAGAAAGATAATAAGCGTCGCCTGGATCCATCATAGAACGTAGTGCTGGCGCATTTATTTGGTCGATAAATAAATTTTCCCCGAGTAACCAACTAGATGTATCCGCTGTTTCATTGTTCAAATATTGTTTCACCATAATACCAAGTACGTCTGCGACGGACTCATTCAGTGCTCCTGACTGGAAAGAGTATCTAAAATTAGCTTTTGAACTAATGAAACCATGAGCAAGTTCGTGAGCGATTATATCAATGTCGTTATAGAATGGACCAAAAACGATTCCATCCCCGTCACCAAAGAAAATAGCTTGAGAATTCCAAAATGCGTTAGCGTAGTTTGTTCCATAATGAATAACCGCATTAATATCAGCAGAACAGCCAAAAATTTGGTCAATATTTAATTTTTCCTTAAAAAAGGTACGAATAACGCCAATTGAATTAAATACTTGCCCAGCTGGCCTTGAGGGAGCTTGAGTGTCGTCTTCGCACATAATGACAGCATAGTCATCATGTGGCATATGACTATCTGGAGAAAGTCCTGAACGTTCACAGATTGGTAGGTCGGAGTGCCAGTGGTGCTTATATGGAACGGGGAGTTGAGCGTCACGAATAAAGCGGTTATAACGCTTTCCAGCTGTATCTATAGGGCAAGATGAAAGATTATTGCGATGAAGTAAGGCATCTTCATGTGAATAGGTTCGGCTCATAATATCATTGATATGTGTGAGCGTTGGTTTTAAGTCACTATGACCTGCTTTAGTCACTAAATTGGCCAATAAACAAGGTGAGAGTAACGAACGGCCTAAAGATTGATTCATATTATAACTCCATTCAGTTGGGTGAAATGGAATCATAATTCGTCGTGATGGTTTTGTAACTACCTGATATGTAAGCTTTAAAATTAATTATTGTTATTTTATGTTAGAAAGGTAGAACAGTTATCTTTCTACCTTAATTTGTAAACCAATGTTATTAATTATGGCAAAACCCACTCTTTATTTAAGATTAAAAATTCAGTATAGAGAGCGGCCTCTTGGCTATTCGGTTCTGGGTGATAGTCGTATTCCCAGCGAACAAGCGGAGGCATTGACATTAAAATTGATTCTGTTCGGCCTCCACTTTGTAAGCCAAATAATGTACCTCTATCCCATACTAAATTGAATTCTACGTAACGGCCACGACGATATAATTGGAATTGACGTTCTCGTTCACCCCATGAATACTCTCGACGTTTTTCAACAATAGGCACATAGGCATCTAAAAAGCCATTGCCAATGGCTTGAGTGAAGTTAAAACAAGACTCAAACCCGCCTTGGTTAAGGTCGTCATAAAATAGCCCGCCAACACCACGAGGCTCATTTCTATGTTTTAGGAAGAAATATTCATCACACCAATTTTTATATTTAGGATAAACATCATGCCCATAAGGACGACATAAATCACGAGCAACGGTGTGCCAGTGGATAACATCTTCATGAAAACCATAGAAAGGGGTTAAATCAAAACCACCACCAAACCACCAAACAGGCTCACAACCTTCTTTTTCAGCAATAAAGAAACGGACATTAGCGTGGGTTGTTGGAATATAAGGATTCAGAGGGTGAATAACGAGAGAGACGCCCATTGCTTGGTAGCTGCGACCTGCAAGTTCAGGGCGATGGGCTGAAGCAGATGCAGGTAATTTTTCTCCTTTAATATGCGAGAAATTCACCCCTGCTTGTTCAAATAGTGCCCCTTTAGTTAGTACCCGGCTGCGACCTCCACCACCTTCAGAGCGTTCCCATGTTTGTTCTAGAAAAGTTTCTTTACCATCTAGCTCAGTGATTTTTTTGCAAATGGTCTCTTGCAAGCTTTGCAAATAGGTTTTTACACGATCAATATCTGGGTAATTCATTGTTTTATAATAGAACCATAGGTAAAAAATAATGGTTAAAGTATACCCTTTTGCTCGAAGAAAGGCATATTGAATATTGATTGTGTCGTAAAAGCAGAGATAATGGCAGAAAGATTAGGTTAAGCAGGCAAATAAGATGGAAATACGAGTCTTTCGGCAAAGTGATTATGAAGATGTCCTGACACTATGGGAGCGCTGTTCTCTCAATGAATTTTCAGGGGATCCTGAGCTCGATATCGAACGCAAATTACAGTGTGGGGCAGACTTATTTTTAGTGGCTGAAGTTGCCGGGGAAGTCGTTGGCACTATTATGGGAGGATATGATGGCATTCGTGGTACTGCTGTTTACCTTGCCGTTCACCCTGAATACCGTGGCCGTGGTATCGCTAACGCACTAGTGAGCCGACTAGAAAAAAAACTGATCGCCAGAGGCTGCGGAAGAATAGAGCTGTTAGTGAGTGAAGAGTCTGATGCGGCTATCTGTATGTTTGAAAAAATGTTGTATGAAGAAGAACAACCTGAACGTTTAATTTATTCGAAAAAATTAACTCACGAAACGGATTTTTAAGTTAATTGACTATTTATTTAACTATTCATGGGAATGTTTTAATAAATAGATTGTCACAATATGCATTATGCGACTCATAAAAGAGGATGATATGTCCCAACATGCAAAGTTGAATAGTAATAATGGATTATCGCCGTTGTTTAAGGCTTCTCTACTCTGTGGAGCAGCCCTGTTATCAGGGTGTGCGGGTGTGAAGGTTTTTTCACCGTCGACTTGGTTTAGTGGCCCACTGACGGTTTCTGACTCAGGCCTTGGTCAAGTGACTAGTTTTACACCAATGCAAGCGGATATCATTAAGAAACAACTGGATGACCGCTATACATTACGCAGCGGTATGCAAATGGAAAATGGGGATGTGGTCACAATTTTCCAAGGAATGGATGATGATGAAGTAAAATTAGAAATAGTTGGTCCAGAGCACGGCTATGTATCGCGAATTACGGTGAATGACCCTGATATCGCAACCGAATGGGGGCCTACGATTGGTACTGAATTTAGCGAAATTTATCAAAAAGCATTTGGTATTTGCGGCTTAGGTGAGCGAGTCAATGACGTTCCTACCATTGAATGTAATTCACCGCAATCAAGTAAAGTGGTTTACCGTTTTACAGGTAAATGGCAAGGACCAGAAGATTTAATGCCTTCAGATAATGACCTGAAAACATGGCAAGTCTCACAAATTATTTGGCATAAATAACCTCATTTCGTTAATGATATCGCCAGGTCTATTCATACTGGCGATATCTTCCCACTAAAATTTCTTTTTCCTTGTTTTCAAAGAAATTTCCCCTTTCTTAAATTTTCTTTCTTATAATAGACCGGAAACCTATATTCCCTTGCGTTAAAACAAGGCGAACATCATAGCGATAAGATAGAATATTAAAATCGCTTATATAAAAAATAGGTTATATAACATATTCATTTTACGAGGTTTACCGTATGTCTCATTCTCAAAGTGGTATTTTGAAAGAACATAGCCGTTTTGGTATTTTTATTGAAGCGCAAGTGCAAGAGGGATCTCTGGATGAAGTTAAGTCTGGATGTAAAAGCTTTGTCGAGGCTTTAACCAAATTACAAGCGCAATATCCAGATGATCGCCTTGGTGCCGTTATCGCGTTTGGTTCTGACATCTGGAAACAGCTCGGTAAGGCAAATACTGCCCCTGAATTGAAACCATTTCGCACTCTAGGTAAAGGGCTTGCTCCTGCCACTCAACGGGATATGTTTATTCATATTCAATCACTGCGCCATGATATTAATTTTTCATTAGCGCAGGCAGCTTTAAAAGCATTTGGTAAATCTATCTCTGTAGTGGAAGAAATTCATGGCTTCCGTTGGGTAGATGACAGAGATTTAAGCGGTTTTATTGATGGAACAGAGAACCCGCAAGGGGAAGAAATTGCAGAAGTCACATTAATCGAAGACGGTGAAGATACAGGCGGAAGTTATGTTTTAGTCCAACGCTATGAACACGATTTGAGAAAATGGGATCGTTTTTCGGAACATGAACAAGAAAAAATGATTGGTCGTACGAAAAAAGATAGTGTTGAATTAGATGAAGATGCACGCAATGTCACCTCTCATGTCTCACGCGTAGTGATAGAAGAAGAGGGCGAAGAGCTTTCAGTTATGCGTCACAGCTTGCCATATGGTACAGCAAGCGGCAAACATGGCTTATTTTTTATCGCTTATTGTGCAAGGTTACACAATATTGAACAGCAATTATTAAGTATGTTCGGCGAAAAAGACGGCAAATACGATGATTTGCTACGTATGACGAAAGCCGTTTCGGGGAGTTATTACTATGCTCCGTCGATTGAGACATTGACGTCTCTTTGATCAATAAGTTGCCGCAGGGATGCGGCGATTGATAATTATTTATATAATCTATTATTTTCCATGTATTAATCGGTTTTTTTTAATTCTTTACGAGCTGCAGCAGCAATAAAACCACTACGGCTACCATATTCAGGATTAACCTTCACTAAAGCATCAATACGATGTAATAAACGATGCGGCAAGGTGATATTAATACGCTCAGTTCGGCCATCGTATTTATCCATATCGACATCCACAAATAACCATATCCCATGCGCATATTCAGGTTGTATTGGGTTCAATAGCGTTTGCTGAGATTTCGATAATGGGATCTCAAAGCCTTTTTCACTCAATAATTCAAAGTGAGCATCAATTGCTGATTTTGCTTCTGCGTAAGCCTCTTCTATATTGCTGCCCGCGAATGTACACCCTTCAATATCAGGAAACCAGCCACTTGCGCTGCCATCATTATCAATTTCAATAAAGGCGGTATAAAGCATTAGGTTATCTCCATTAAAGATAGCGCTCATGCGTGAACGCTTTTCTTATTTAATGTTTTAGTTTCGCAGCCTTCAAAATGTGATTTAGTGTGCCTATCTTTAAATCTTTTTGTGGATGCGGAACAGTAATTACAATTGAAAAATGTGGGTGGGAAAACTGATGGTGACTTCCTTTTATTCTTTCAAGTTTCCAACCGTTTTTTTGCAGTATGTTTATCAGTTCCGAACTTTGCACGATCCCTCCATTTCGTTAACTGATATACACATAATACACACTCTGAAGAGTGCTTACAATATTTAAAGTGTGTATTATGTGTATAAAAAAGAGAGAGGGGGAAAATGTTTAAGGTGTCTTTGCTTCGCTAAACTTAAAAATGAAACGCATTCATATCACTAACTAATTAAAAAATCAGTTAATTTTCCTGCTTATGACGTTCATTTCTTTGTTATTCCAATTTGGTATATAAAAAGGTGATTGATAGCTACACAGTTATAACCAAAACAGATACAGTGGTTTTAATCTTAGCCATTTGGGTTTAGTTACGAACAGGTGTGGAATGAAAAAATCATTTTTGAAAAAAACAGCACTAGCGAGTTTGGCAACGGTATCATTACTTGGTAGCTCGCCATTAGTTGCCGCTGAACTACTTAATAGCTCTTATGATATTGCTCGTGAATTATTTGTGGCATTGAATCCATCATTTGAAAAGCAATGGAATGAGGCTCACCCTGACGACAAACTCACGATTAAGCAATCACACGCAGGTTCATCTAAGCAGGCCTTAGCTATTTTACAAGGTTTGAAAGCGGATGTCGTGACCTACAACCAAGTCACTGACGTGCAAATTTTGCATGAGAAAGGGAATTTGATCCCAGCAGACTGGCAAGCGCGTTTACCAAATAATAGCTCGCCTTATTATTCAACGATGGCATTTTTAGTTCGTAAAGGAAACCCTAAAGAAATTAAAACGTGGGATGATTTAGTCCGCGAAGATGTCAAACTAATCTTCCCAAATCCAAAAACATCAGGAAATGGCCGTTATACCTACCTTGCGGCATGGGGCGCTTTTAATCAGGAAAATAAAGATGATAAAGCAAAAACCCGTGAACAAATGAAACAGTTTTTGAAAAATGTAGAGGTATTCGATACCGGTGGGCGTGGCGCGACGACGTCATTTATTGAGCGAGGGCTCGGTGACGTCCTCATTAGCTTTGAATCAGAGGTGAATAATATTCGCTCTCAGTATGGCGAGTCAGACTACGAAGTCATTGTACCGCCAGTGGATATCTTAGCGGAGTTTCCTGTCGCTTGGGTCGACAAAAATGTACAGAAAAATGGCACGGAAGACGTCGCTAAAGCTTACTTAAATTATCTCTATAGCCCACAGGCTCAAGAAATCATCACTCAGTATAATTATCGAGTGAATGACAAAGCGGTGATGAATGCAAATAAGGCTAAATTTCCTGAAACTCAGCTCTTTACCGTTGAGTCACAATTTGAGAGCTGGCCAAAAGTGATGGAGGTTCATTTTGCCACCGGTGGGGAATTTGACCAATTAATGGCAGAAGGGCGCCGTTAATGGAGCGTTCAGGAAAGCGTTTCTTGCCGGGTTTCGGGCTAACGCTAGGTAGCAGTCTATTTTATACCTGTTTGATATTGCTATTACCCATGAGCGCATTGGTAATTCAATTATCGGAAATGACATGGCAGCAATATTGGGCGGTCATTAGTTACCCGCAAGTGGTTGCCGCGTATAAAGTGACGTTATTGTCAGCACTAGTGGCAAGCTTGTTTAATGCGGTGTTTGGCATGCTATTAGCGTGGATCCTAACGCGTTATCGTTTTCCTGGGCGTTTGTTTTTAGATGGTTTAGTGGATTTACCTTTTGCCTTACCTACTGCGGTAGCGGGGCTGACATTGGCAACCCTGTTTGCAACCTCGGGCTGGTATGGGCAATATCTGCAGCAGTTTGATATTAAAGTCGTGAATACTTGGTTGGGAATTGCGGTTGCGATGGCTTTTACCAGTATTCCGTTTGTTGTGCGTACAGTTCAACCTGTATTGGAAGAGCTCGGCCCTGAGTACGAAGAAGCTGCTCAAACCCTAGGTGCGAGCCGTTGGCAAACCTTTCGTCGAGTGGTACTGCCAGAGCTTTCACCGGCCTTATTAGCCGGAACGGTTTTGTCCTTTACACGGAGTTTAGGCGAGTTTGGTGCCATTATATTTATTGCGGGTAATATTGCGTGGCAAACCGAAGTTGTTTCATTAATGATTTTTAGTCAGCTACAGCAATTTGACTACCCGGCAGCCAGTGCTGTGGCCTCGGTTATTTTAGCGGTTTCATTGTTACTTCTATTTAGTGTTAATTTAGTACAAAGCCGCTTTGGTAAACGGTTAGGGGGCAAGTAATGGCGCAAATTACACCAATTCACACTGCTAGCCGTACTCAAATTAACTGGGGAAAATGGCTACTAATTGCAATAGGTTTATTGTTTTCATTTTTACTGTTAGTCATTCCAATTGTTTGGATATTTATTACGGCTTTTCAAAAAGGGTTAGATACCGTTTTATTAAATCTGGCAGACCCAGACATGTTACATGCCATTGGTTTAACAGTATTAATCGCTTTAATTACCGTTCCAGTAAATTTAGTCTTTGGCACCATGATGGCCTGGTTAGTAACACGATTTCAGTTTCCAGGCCGCCAATTATTACTCACCTTGGTGGATATCCCATTTGCGGTTTCACCTGTTGTTGCGGGTTTGTTGTACTTACTTTTTTATGGCTCGAACAGCTGGTTTGGTGGGTGGCTTGAAGGTTTTGATATCCAGCTCATGTTTTCATGGCCAGGTATGGCGTTAGTGACCATTTTTGTGACGTGTCCATTTGTCGTACGTGAGCTCGTGCCCTTGATGTTAAGCCAAGGTAGCCAAGAAGATGAAGCTGCGGTGTTACTGGGAGCGTCAGGATGGAAGATGTTTTGGCGTGTGACATTACCCAATATCCGCTGGGCACTACTGTATGGGGTCGTTTTAACTAACGCCCGGGCAATCGGTGAATTTGGTGCGGTCTCGGTAGTTTCAGGGGCTATCCGTGGGGAAACATACACCTTACCGTTGCAGGTTGAATTATTGCATCAAGATTATAATACGGTAGGGGCGTTTACGGCCGCAGGGATCCTCGCAGTCATGGCGATTATCACCTTAATTCTTAAAAGTGCATTGCAGTGGCATTTAAGTCGACAGCAATCTGAATCAGGAGTCCATTAATCATGAGTATTGAAATTGAAAAAATCGGTAAGTTATTTGGTAAAACCCAAGTACTCAACGATATTTCACTGGATATCGCATCGGGTGAAATGGTTGCCCTATTAGGGCCTTCTGGTTCAGGAAAAACAACCTTATTGCGTATTATTGCAGGGCTTGAACAGCAAAGTCAGGGGTTATTACGTTTTCATGGCCATGATGTCAGTAAAATTCACGCCAAAGATAGGCATGTTGGCTTTGTATTTCAACACTATGCGCTATTTCGGCACATGACAGTATTTGATAATGTGGCATTTGGTTTAACTGTCTTACCCAGAAAACAGCGGCCATCAGCTCAAGTTATTAAAGATAAAGTAACCAAATTGCTAGAAATGGTTCAGCTTGGCCATTTGGCTTCACGTTACCCCGCACAACTTTCAGGGGGGCAAAAACAGCGTGTGGCATTAGCAAGGGCTCTCGCGGTTGACCCGCAAATTTTATTATTGGATGAGCCTTTTGGTGCGCTCGACGCACAAGTGCGTATTGAGTTACGCCGTTGGCTACGCCAATTACATGATGAACTAAAATTTACCAGTGTTTTTGTCACCCACGACCAAGAAGAAGCCATGGAAGTGGCGGACAGAGTGGTGGTGATGAGCCAAGGTCATATTGAACAAGTGGGTACACCGAGTGATATTTGGCAACGTCCAGAGACACGTTTTGTCCTTGAATTTATGGGGGAAATCAACCAAATCTCTGCCCATATCAAAGGTTCCACATTAAATATCGATGGATATGCGTTCCCACTAAAGCATACAGGTGCTCAGCAAGGTGAAGTCGATGTATTCTTACGGCCTTGGGATATTTCATTACAAGCGGAAGTGGATGAGCAGCACCGTTTACCCGTTAGGGTCACCGAATCGGGGCCAAGAGGGCATTTTTGGCAATTAACCGTTCAGCCTTTAGGTTGGGGTAAAGAACCGTTGTCAGTGATTTGGCAATCTGCTAAAACGATACCAACTCGAGGTGAGCGTTACTTTTTAGGCAGCCAACAGGCGAAGATTTATCAAGGGGATCAGGAATTAATTTTCCCACAGTTAGCTAAAAGTGCATGAATATAAAATTCAATAATTTATAACACTGATAAATATATTATTGGTGTTATATTTTCTATTATTTTCTTCATATATTAGCGATATTTAGGCTTTGTATATAAAAATATGCAGCCTAATTCCTTTCATGTTCAAAATTCATCTAACTCATTGATAAAATAGGGTTAATCATTGTATTTTTATGTGAAATATAACTGGTAATTCTATAAGCTTATTGTAATATAATATATCAATTAGCTATATCAGAAATGGTCATTAAGATAATCTATTTTTCTAATATTAATGTGAAGAGATTTCAACTTTCACGTACCAATATTGGGGTAATATCTTATCTCTATTGTTTCTTATTTATATATAAAAATTATAAGGATGGTAACGTGTCGGCTCTGGAACAATTTATCGGTAATACCCCATTAGTAAAACTTCAGCGTTTAACACAAGGGATTGAAGCTGAAATTTGGGTGAAACTTGAAGGTAATAACCCCGCAGGTTCAGTGAAAGATCGCGCGGCATTTTCAATGATTAATGAAGCGCAATTACGGGGTGAAATTAAACCAGGTGATACGCTAATTGAAGCAACTAGTGGAAATACAGGTATCGCACTCGCGATGATTGCTGCGGTAAAAGGCTACAAACTGAAATTACTCATGCCTGATAACATGAGTAAAGAGCGACAAGCTTCAATGCAAGCCTATGGTGCAGAACTCATCTTAGTGAGTACGGCTGTTGGTATGGAAGGTGCCCGCGATTTGGCTAAGGAAATGGAACAAAGAGGCGAGGGGAAAGTTTTAGACCAATTTAATAACCCTGATAACCCGTTGGCCCATTTTAAAACCACAGGTCCTGAAATATGGCAGCAAACTAACGGTAGCATTACCCACTTTGTGTCCAGTATGGGGACGACAGGGACAATTACAGGGGTAAGCCGTTATTTAAAATCCCAATCTTCAGAGGTACATGTTGTTGGTTTACAGCCTGCGGAAAAGAGTCAGATCCCCGGTATTCGTCGTTGGTCCCCTGGCTATTTGCCCGGTATCTTCGATGACTCGTTAGTCGACAGCGTGCTGGATATAAACCAGCAAGAAGCGGAAGAGACTATGAGAGCTTTAGCTAAAATTGAAGGTATCTTTTGTGGGGTGAGCTCGGGTGGGGCGGTTGCCGGTGCGTTAAAAGTGGCGAAGGCTAACCCAGGAGCGGTCATTGTGGCAGTCATTTGCGACCGAGGAGACCGTTATTTATCAACAGGTGTATTTAATGAGTGAGATAATTTAATGGCAAGTCTGTGCTCAATAAAAAATCTCCACAAATCATAACCACCCGCTATGCGGGTGGTTTGCTCTAGCCCTATAAGGGCTTATTACTGTAATGGCATAGTTAATTTGGTCACCCATTCAGAGGTAATATCATCTCCTCATAATGGGTGACAATCATGGCAAAACGTATAAGACGACTATTCAGTGTTGGATTCAAGCTTGAAGCTGCTCAATTGGTTCTTGACCAACGGCTAGAAGCATTATCCCTAATATAACTGGTAGTGCTTTTATTGATTATTTTCTGTTATTTTTCATTTATTTTTCGGCTGTGGTAGTAATTGGCAAGGCTGCGCTGCAGCACACTGGTATTTATTAAATTTCAGGCCACCAAAGTCATCAATGTAAGCGACTTCAAAACTATTCCATGCTGGGTTTTTCAATGTCACGGTTGAATCACTAAATGGGGCGACAAGCACTTCAGGAAAATCTTTATCCTTACTTTGGTCAACATTGATATTGGTGATCACAATATTAAACGGGGTTGGATTCGATAACGTAATCTGTCCACCTTGTTTTGTGACTTTTAAATCGCGCTGAAAATCTTTCTCGGCAGAGACTTTGTAGTCAATACCTTTTGGGCGATAAAACAGTTTTAAGCGTGATTGGATAGTAAACTGAACCGCATTCGCTTCTTTACCTTGCGGTGGAATACCTAATACATTGAAATACAACAGACTCTCCCTGTCCGTTGGTAAGGTATTTTGCCCATCCATATAGGCAATTTTGATTTGTTTTTTCTGTTTAGGGCCGATTTTTTGTAAAAAAGGTAACGCCACTAGTGAGTTAGTCAGCTTTTCACCTTTCTGGTTTTCTATCCATGTCTGCGCTAAAAATGAAGAAGCGGTATCTTGGTTTTCAACAACGACACTGGTTCCGCCATCGGCTTCATTAAAAATAACACGGGTTCTATCTAACCCAAGGACGGCATACGCTTGGCTCATGACGCTTGATAGTAAAACAACGGAAAATACTTTTTTAAATAATGTCATTTTTTCACCCATTGAAATCACATTAGTGACGACAAGTAATTGAATCGCTACTTTTAGCCAGGAGGCTGTCCGCTAAGAACGTGCATGCTTGTGCATCTCCCCAGTTGACGCTAAGCTGATCGCCCATGTTCAACCCGGTTAAGTAGACGATGCCAGATTCAGCTATAATGCCTGAAACTTTACCCGTTACGTTATTTTTCACCACTGAGCCTAATGGTGGGTATTGACCATTAGCTAGCTTAATTCGTGTTATCAGCGATTTACCAATATCCGCATCCATTTTAGCATAACCGATTGCACCATCAGTGAGTGTAGACGCTAAAACATTATCATCAATGTTTACGGTGTCTGGTAAGTTGTTCACATCCACCTTATACTCCATATTATAGTAGGTCGGAACGTTACTGATAGTAGCTAACCCACGACTATTCGTCGTCGCATTGCCATTTTCAATAATCACGCCTTTCGCATTTGGCACATCAACCACTAAGCGAGATTGGTCACGATATGTTAAACGGTGCGCTGAAATACCGTGTTGTGTCGCGGTAACCGAGCCACTCACTGTCATACCCAGCGACGTCATTGAGTCCGATAATGACCCTGTGACTTGCACTTGGCCAGCATCCGCACTGTGTGATACATATGTGCTCACCATCCCTTCCGATAACCCATCTTGGGTTGATGCAGTTAAATTATAGTTCGTATTGCTATCAATATGACGACTGTAATTCACATTATTCGCATAGCGCTTGTTGTTGTCACTATAAGAGGCGAAATACGATATGGATGCATTATGATTTTCAGAGTTTAACGGTTTACTGACTGATAAATAAACTTGGTTATCTGTTTTATTATTAGCTCCACGAACTTGGTTTAAAGATAGGGATATGTTCCCACCTTTCATGATACCTTCATCGAAGAATTTATTTAGCCCCACACTGAAATAGTTATTTTGCTTACCATTCCAATAGGTTTTACGGGATGCGGTGATATTCGCACTCGCATTAATCCCAGGTAATTGCTGAGCGTAAGACAATGAAAAAACATGTTTATCTTTATTGGTATCGATATTTTGTCTGTCGACAAAGTTTTGCTCAACAAAATTAGATAAAGAGTTAAAGGTTCTGTCGGCAAAACGGTACCCGGTTAATGTCAACTGCCCATTAAAACTCGGTAAATCTTTGGCATAGTTGATACGGTAGCTTTTGCCTTTCTCATGCCCCAGTAAGGTATCGGCGTAAGATTGGGTGATATCCACCGAAAAAGCCCCTAAAAAGCCGATATTTTGACCAATGCCGAGGTTAATAGCTTTATATTTATTTCCCGCTGTCGCCACTATTCCCCCAAAAACAGAGGTATTGTTAAACACCCCAACAGAGCTTTCGACAGTCATAAAATTGTCGTTAGCATGGGTACCATTTTTCGGGGATAGTTGACCTAAATTCAAGGTGTAGCGCGCTTGTCCTTTACGGGTTAAAAACGGAATATTGGTTGTGGTAAACTGAAATTTCGTTTCTTTACCGTTATCCTCTGCCACGGTCACATCAATGGTTCCCATGATGGATTGACTTAAATCCTTAATCACAAAAGGACCCGCCGGCACTTTCACTTGGCTGATGATACGGCCATTTTGTGATAAGGTCACCGTTGCGTTTGAGGCTGCAACCCCGGTAATTTGAGGCGCATACCCTCTGAGATTCGGTGGCATCATGCTTTCATCGGTGAACATGCTCACGCCTTTGAAACGCACGCTATCAAACAAATCTGATTTAATAAAAATTTCCCCGGCAAACAACTTCGCCGATAAGCTGGTAATATCCCTAAAAGCGTAGACTTGGTCCCAATCTAAGTTGCGTTTCTTGCTACTCTGTCCATCTTCGCCAACCAATTTATTTTCATATTGGTAATTTGCCCGTAAACGCCATTGCGCGAAGTTAGCGCCCACATTTCCGAAGGCATATAACTGGTTACGTGTTTCTTCGTTTTTACGGGTTAAATGATTATCGCTAATCGTATAATCTAAAATTAACCCAGCAATACCGTAATCGCGCATTTCAGGGGTTACCCACGAAGAATAAGTCGATTCCATATATTTCTGAGGTATCGAAATACTCAGAACTTGTTCGCTATCATTAAAATCGATAGCCACGTTTTGATCGAGAGAGAGTAAATTAATACAATCGTTTTCTTGAGAGGAAAGTAATATTTCTTTCGCCTCTTCATTTAATGGGAAACGTTTTATTAACTGCGCCGTAATACACGGCTCAATTATTCCACCATTATTAATAAATTTAATTTTTTCGCCGCGGATGATTTTTTTATCATTTAAAATGATATCCGACTCATATAAGCCTTCACTTAAACTATTTTTTTCAAAATAGCTTAGGTCAATATTATCGTCTACAGATAAATTAAGGGCGTTGATATTAAAAGTTTCAGCGTTCGTATATCCACCACACATAATGAGTGAGATAATATAACCTATATTTTTTCTGTTAAAATACATGTTGGCACTCTTATGCTAATCGATAGAGGAAATACAAAGCTTTACACTAATCAGCGTAAAGCTTTGTTTAGGTATGATGGCTATCTTATTCGTAGCTTAATACATAGTTAGCGATAGAGTTGATGCTACCTGAAGTTGCTGCACCAGTTGCTTCTGCTTGAGCAGATAAAATAATTGTGGTGTCAGACGCTTTCAGTGTTTGCTCTAAGGTATCACCTGGTTTAATGGCTTTACCTGCATTGTCTAAGAATGAAACTGCAACGTTATTTGCGCTACCTGTGCTTGACCATAAAGTTGCGTTAGTTGCATCAGGTTGGCCATTAAAAGTAATTTTTACTTTAGAATATGGTGTACCTGAAGCACTTGGGTCTAATTGGCAATCTTGTAATTTTAATTCAAATGTATTTAGTGGGCCTTTTTTACCTGCAGAACTTAAATTAGCAGCGGCAATACTACCTAATTGAACTTCTTTATTTACATCGGTCGGAGAAATTGTACATGCACCGCTATTTACTGTGCCTTTAAAAGTAATTTTACCTGAACCTGCATCCGCAGCCATTGCAGAAATAGAAGTTGTAGTTAACGCTAAGCATAATGCAATTAAAGTCTTATTCATTTTTGTTTACCTTATATTAAATAATTTAATTAAAAAAATTTATCTGTTGTGAAGAACGAAACAAATAATATCCATAAAATGAGTAATCAGATACCGCTAAAGTATGTATTTACGCGGTAGAATGTAACGAAATATATTAATCTAACGTATTGAAATTAAAGGAAAGTATAAATTGAGATATTTATTGGTATTATTACCGGGGCCGCTTTAGGGTATTAAATGTAGTTTATTAATCCAATAAATTAGCAATGGAAAGAATTAAGCTCCAACATAGCCAATAAAAACAAATAAACGCGTCACCAGAGTATTTTGGTGATAAAATATTTTTTAAATAATCAAAAATCGAGTTTTTGAGATATTTATTTACATCCGTTTATGGGTTTGAAACGATTTTATCACGTTAAATCATTCATTAGCATGAAAGGAAGTGATCTAATTACTTGTTTTTTAATGTTATTTTAAATTTTCTTAAATGAAGGCGATATTCTATTATTTTTCACTTATTTTTATCCGATAAAGTAGACAAACTAAAATTAGTTATAAAACAATTGGTTAGTGTTTGTTGTGTCTTAGAAAGATATTATGGTCTTAATTTGATAGAAAACGGGGCTTGAATGACTGATTTACCCAATAGAGCAGACTTTAGCTAATTTAGAGACAGATTTTAATACAAAGCTGAGTCATGTTAGCCTCAACATAAATTCAGATGTGAATGACTTTGTCAAAAAGTAGCCGCCGTCAAATCGGTTACAATGGGGGTTAGCCAGTAAAAAGTGGAAAACCAGTATTGATAATCCGATTTATAGGCAAATAAAGAATACTGGAATAATTGATATCATGAAGTTTGTGAACAATGAAACGGGGTTTTTGTCTGTTTTTAATTCAGTCTCATCCAGAAAAAACAGTTTAGAAGCTGATAATAATGATCTTCTTGCTTATATCTTTGGTAACAGCGCAAACTATGGTGTTCACCGAATAGCATCTGCATCAGACCGAAGTCTTAGCATATTACGTGACGTCAATGATATGTTTATTCGACCATAAACGAAAAATCGCCATTTGGAAGTGTGGATGGGCAAAAGCACATTTGCTGAATCAATACATTCAAAGCGTGTTCTTCAGACAAATACTTTAGAAAGGGAAAAGGCGTTTTCGCAATGACTCCTGTATCTAATCATGTCGCATTGGTAACGACAATCATTTCATCTAATGAGTATGAAGGTCATCGTATCTTTAATTTATTTATGTACTTTAGTATAAAGCACAATTATTTTAATTTTAAATATAGTATGAAACGAAAAATGGGCTAATTTATGGAGGTGCTATTTTTGCGGCATGCATAACATGATGACTTAAATATATATCATGTGCAGTGTTATTTGCTTTTTAAGGTACATGTTTTCTACCGTTATCCTACCTTAACTTCAGCGTGCCGAACGCTGGCCCATTCAACATGAATTGGCGTATAAATCTTAGTTGATTTCACATCACTGTGTACCCTCAATTGAGGATCTACGCCTAGCTTCTCAGGTGAATGCATAGCGAATGTCCTTATTTCTTGCTTTTTAAAATACACGGCATAGATAACTAGGATACTGTTTGTGCAAGATGATGAACTGCTGAGCTAATCAAGCGACTTCTTTATTGAGAACCGACAAACAACGTAAGGGTTAGCAGTGTTACCTCTACTTTCCTCGATGATCAGTTTTAGCTCTCCGCCTGTTGGAATAGCAGAGTGCGTAGTCTCTTTGTTTTTAATTTTTTGTCTATAGATATCTATAGATATATATACCCCAAAAACCCTATTTACTGGCACATTTATTTTAATTTATTATATTTAGTTACATACTATAGATGAAATTAATAATTTACTAATACTATTTTACTCATCAATTGAGTACCATTCGTGAAAATAACGCATGCCCATTTAAAGTAGTAGAAAGGGGTGTATAAAACGCAGTCAATAGCTACGGGTTTACTGAATTTGAAGCGTGAGATGGATATCTAGTACGTACATTAGCATAGTCCAATGTTGAACATGTTGATTACATAGATATAAATGTGACTTTTAAAATTTTAGTATTAGCCCTGAGGAATAATTAAATGAAATCTCTTATGAGCAAAAAAATAGAAAATAAACTAAAACTAGGTGTGTTTGGCTCGTTACTGATGGCTTTTAGCACATTTTCTTATTCCGGTGTTAGCTGTACTCCTTTGGGTGCGTGGTACCCATTACCATTATTATCCATTGATATGAATACAATCCCAGGTACTGTTCCTGAAGGAACAAGATTAGGCTCAGGGTTTTCAGCGTTATCATGGCGATGTAATTTTTCTGGAACTGTAGCAGATAGAACTATCTGGTTTCATAGTCAAACACCCGGCTCAGTTAAAGCTCACCTTCTCTCTAGCGGAGTTAAAGTTTTTCAGTCATCTTATGTGGGGAAAGTTGAAATTACAGCACCGACTACTCCAGCATTAAATGTGGGATATTGGAAGGTAGGTACCGAAAACATATCATTGTGGCATAATTTTACTATAGAACGTGGAAAGGGGCCGTTAAAATCATTTGACACAGGTGATTTCATTCTTGGTTATCACACGGATGGAGTGGGGAATCGTATTGCTGATTATTACACTATCCGCCTTGTTGGCACATTAATTAATTATTGTCCAACACCGATTGTTACGATGAGTGACAAAGTAGTTGATTTTAAAGAGCTGACAACGGATCAATTTGAAAATAATAAAACAATAAAAGAAAATTTTAATTTAACGTTAACTCCAGTTTCAACTTGTGATGCTGCTTTAGAAGTTAGTGTTAAATTTCAAAGCAATAAAGGCGTAGTGAATAATAAATATATCGTTTTTGATAACGGTTTGCAGATGGCGATTACCGATAGAAGTTTGGGGCAGGAAATTAGTTTTGGTCAGGAGTATTATAAAGGTGTTATTACTAAGCAAAAGCCCGGTAATTATCAGTATTCAGCTGAGTTATCTAAAAAAAATAATGAGAATATTAAGCAGGGGCCATTTAGCAATACCGTAAATGTTTTATTTACATATAAGTAATAGAAATATAATTCTCAAATGTTGTTGATAAAAATAAAAAACCTAACCTGATTATCAAGTTTTAATCATCATGCTAAATGAAAAACCATCAGGCAAGACCTGATGGTTTAAACTAAATATTGGCACTTAAGCTATTTCTTAATACGCATGATGACAGTTTCACCGACTGTCACGGAGCCTGTCAGTTTGTTGAGTTCTTTGATTTCGTCCATATTAGAAATGACAACTGGCGTTAAAACAGATTTTGCTTTCTCTTCTAACAGTGCTAAATCAAACTCAATGATTAAATCACCTTTTTTCACCGTTTGGCCTTCTTCAGCGATGCGTTTAAAGCCTTCACCTTTAAGCTCAACGGTATCAATACCGAAGTGAACAAATAGTTCTATACCATCATCTGACTCAATAGAAAACGCATGGTTAGTTTCAAAAATCTTACCAATTGTGCCGTCTACAGGGGCAACGATTTTGTTACCTGCGGGTTTAATCGCAATACCATCACCCACAATTTTTTCTGCGAACACAACGTCTGGAACATCTTCAATATTGACAATTTCACCAGATAAAGGTGCGATAATTTCAATACTGCCACTGCTACTTTTGTCTTCCGAAACGAGTGATTTCAGTTTGTCAAACAGACCCATGGACCTTCTCCTAATCGTTTTATATGGGACCGAACTAATGTGCTGTTCCTAGCATAACGTTTTTTCTTGGATAAAGGTATCTACAAGTTTCATCAATTCATCCGCTGTTGGTTGAGCAAGTGCTTGTTCAGCCAACGCTTGAGTATCAGCAAAGCTCGCATTGCGAATTAACTTTTTGATACGTGGAATTGAAATTGCGCTCATACTAAATTCATCCAGCCCCATGCCAAGTAGCAATAAGGTTGCACGCTCATCTCCTGCTAACTCCCCACACATCCCAGTCCATTTACCTTCAGCGTGTGATGCATCGATCACTTGCTTAATTAAGTTTAGGACAGCAGGTGACATCGGGTTGTAAAGATGAGAAATCAGTTCATTACCACGGTCGACCGCTAAAGTGTATTGAGTGAGATCGTTCGTCCCAATACTAAAGAAATCAACTTCTTTTGCCAAGTGGCGAGCAATCACAGCAGCGGCTGGTGTTTCAACCATCACACCGACTTCAATTGACTCGTCAAAAGCCTTACCTTCCTCACGTAACTGAGCTTTTAGCATTTCTAGCTCTGCTTTTAGTTCACGAACTTCTTCAACGGAAATGACCATTGGGAACATAATACGCAGTTTACCAAATTTAGAGGCTCTTAAAATAGCTCTTAACTGTGAGTGTAAGATTTCTTTGCGATCAAGACAAATACGAATTGCACGCCAGCCGAGGAATGGGTTCTCTTCTTTCGGTAAATTCATATATGGCAGGTCTTTATCACCGCCTATATCCATTGTGCGGACAATAACGGCTTGGCTGCCCATTGCTTCTGCAACTGCTTTATAAGCTTGAAATTGCTCTTCTTCAGTAGGAAGAGAGTCTCTATCCATAAATAAAAATTCAGTGCGGTAAAGGCCAACGCCTTCTGCGCCATTGCGTTCAGCACCAGCGACATCTCGTACGGTACCAATGTTGGCACAAACTTCAACTTGATGACCATCAAGGGTGATAGCAGGCAAATCTTTTAATTTTGCGAGCTCTTCTTTTTCTTGTAGGTATTCATCACGGAAGGCTTTGAGTTTGTCGATTTCTGCTTCAGATGGGTTCAGGTGGATAGTGTTGTTAACACCATCTAATACAATGAAATCGCCATTTTTAATTTTGCGGGTGGCATCACTAGTTCCGACAATGGCTGGTAACTCAAGGGAACGTGCCATAATCGAGGTATGTGATGTACGGCCACCTAAATCAGTAATAAACCCTAATACTTTATCTAAATTCAGCTGTGCGGTTTCTGAAGGGGTTAAATCAGCCGCCACTAAAATAACTTCTTCGCTGATTGCACTTAAATCAACGATAGGAATATTTAAGATGTTTTTTAATAAACGCTTACCGATATCACGTACGTCAGCGGCACGCTCTTTAAGGTATTCATCATCAAGAGATTCAAGGGCTTGAGCTTGATCTTCAATAACAGAATACGCAGCTGCATCAGCTGTTTTTTTGTCGCCTTTGATTAAAGTGACAATTTCTTGCTCCAGCTCTTCATCTTCCAGCAGCATTATATGACCTTCAAAAATCTCAGCTTTTTCAGCTCCAAGATTTTTTTCGGCTTTTTCTTTAATCAAATTGAGTTGTTCGGCTGACTTGTTTCGTCCCTCAATAAAGCGAGCGATTTCTTTATCAACCTGATCGTCAGCGATTTTTTTTGTGCTAACAACGATAGGATCTTCTTTGAGGATTAAAGCTTGACCAAAAGCAAAACCCGGGGATACTAAAATTCCTGAAATCATAATATTACCTTACTGCTGCTAGTGCTGGGAGTTCTGATGTTGCAGAGACGACAATGAATATAGCCGATTATACAAATGCCCCCGAATGACATCACTCAGGGACATTGAATGAAATCAGTAAATGCTATTTTCGTGCGAAATTATTCTAATTCGCCCATCAGTTTAACTAAATGCTCAACGGCTTCTTTTTCGTCTTCGCCTTCAGCAGAAATTGTTACTACTGTGCCTTGTGTTAGGCCTAAGGTTTGTAATTTAAACAAACTTTTTGCGCTAGCGGATTTGCCGCCAGAGATTAAAGAAATATCAGAAGAGAATGCTTTTGCTTCTTTTACAAATTGAGCTGCAGGACGAGTATGTAGACCATTTGGTGCCGTAATAGTAACTTCTTGCTGAAACATAGTATTTCCTCAATAACTTTCGTTTTTTTAATTACCCAGCCAATTGTAGATGAAATAGACTAGGTTTGCGTATAAGTTAGATTATTAACTTGAAAAAAGGTTTCCTACTTTGTGCGGTATCAACCCTTTTTCTATTTTTCTTGCGATCTCGCCACTTTTTTCTCATTGGCAAATTATTTTACTCGCCCTAGAGGTTGGCTAAAAAGTGATTAATTTCGAGGTGCAAAATAATTACTATGTTTAATACTAAACCCCGAATTATAAATCATCTCCATCCGTGCTAAACTTTGATCCATGCCACAAAAAAAGCACCATTTAGGTGCTTTTTTAACGATATTGTAACGAAGTTATGTTACTCAGCGGAGATGTCAGCAAATAGGGCTGTAGACAAATAACGCTCACCTGAAGAAGGTAAAATAACGACGATATTTTTACCTTTATAGGCAGGGTCTGCGGCAATTTGAGTGGCAGCAGCAATAGCCGCGCCTGATGAAATACCCGCCAGAATGCCTTCTTTTTCCATTAGTTCACGAGCAGTTTTGATGGCTTCGTCATCGCTGATTTGAATGACTTTATCGAGTAATTTTAAATCTAAGTTACCCGGAATAAACCCAGCTCCGATCCCTTGGATCTTATGTGGTCCTGGTTTAATTTCTTCACCTGCTAAGGCTTGTGTGATAACGGGTGAGGTTTCTGGCTCAACAGCTACGATAGTCACATCTTTGCCTTTGGTGTTTTTCAGGTACTTTGCAATCCCTGTAATTGTCCCACCTGTACCGACACCAGCAACCACAACGTCGACATTGCCGTCAGTATCTTCCCAAATTTCAGGCCCTGTGGTTTTTTCATGAATCTCAGGGTTTGCTGGGTTATTAAACTGTTGAAGTAATAGGTATTTCTTAGGGTTGCTATTCACTATTTCTTCAGCTTTAGCTATCGCACCTTTCATACCTTTTGCCCCCTCGGTTAAAACGAGGTTGGCGCCCAGTGCTTTGAGCAGTTTACGACGTTCAATACTCATCGTTTCAGGCATGGTTAAGGTCAACTTATAACCTCTTGCCGCAGCGACATAGGCTAAAGCGATCCCTGTATTACCACTGGTTGGCTCAACTAATTCTTTGTCTTTGTTTAGGATACCTTTTTTCTCTGCGTCCCAAATCATGTTCGCACCAATACGGCACTTAACACTGAAGCTTGGGTTGCGAGATTCCACTTTTGCTAAAATATTGCCATTACCAAAATGCTTTAATCGGACAAGTGGGGTGTGGCCAATGGTCAACGAGTTATCATCATAAATTTTGCTCATGGGATATCCTTAAAAATCGGTTAGCCAGTAATGTAATCGGTATTAATTAAAAATAATGAGATGGATTCAACATACGTTAAGAACAGATTAATGCAAATATGATTTGAGAATAAGCTTATAACGAAATGTTATTTTAGAACTAATAATTCTAAAGAATGATTATAGTGTAACAAAAATAAGTCAATAAAAGAGCGCAGGCGGTAAACCTGCGCACTGATTAATAGACAATGATTAATAGATTAGTAGCGTGCGTAACGCTCACGATACCGGTCAACCCACATCAATGTTGCACCGCAAACTGCAACAGGCATGATCACTAAGTTGACAAAAGGGACCATCATTAACAGGCTGATAACGCCACCAAATTGAACGTTTCTCATCCGTTCTTTGGCAAGTGCTTGCTTCATTTCGCCGAAGCCAACACGGTGGTTATCAAACGGGTAATCGCAATATTGGATTGACATCATCCAAGCACCAAATAAAAACCACAGTACGGGGGCGACGGTTTGGCCAATACCGGGTATGAAAAATAAGATCAGTAACCCAATAGCGCGAGGTAAGTAGTAACCGATTCGGACAAACTCGCGTTTTATCATGCGAGGAACATCTTTTAATAACTCCGCGACGCCAGTATCTGGCGACGGTTTGCCTGTTAGCTCCGCTTCGAGTTTTTCTGATAGCCAGCCGTTAAAAGGTGCCGCGATAATATTGGCTATCGTACTAAAAAAATAAGTAAACACGAGCAAAATAGAGATAACAGCGATTGGCCAAATAACATAATCGAGCCATTGTAGCCAGTCAGGAATGTAACCCATTACTTGGTCAATCCAGCCACCAAGCTTGGTATATAACCACCAAAATGCGCCGCCTAAGAATAAAATATTGGCTAATAGGGGCAAAATAACAAAACGTTTGATACCGGGACGAGTGATTAATCTCCAGCCTTGTGTAAAATAATAAAAACCAGAATGGTCTTTTTGTGTCGAAAATGTCGATTGGGTCATACTTCTTGTTCTCTCCTTTTCGGTTGACCATGTATCATATAGATATGAAATTAGGCTGACTAGCCATTATTCGCTTAAAAAAGCAGCAAATGAAAGCGGAATATTCTCTTTCTTGTAAGAAAATCGTTCTGGGGGTTGCACTTAGAGCAATTGAGAAATAATCTTAAGGTAGTTTCCGCCGTGTTGGCATTATCATTCATCAACTAGAGATAGCAGCGATGCAGGATTTGCGTCTGATATTAGTGGTCGTAGGTGCGATAGCGATTGTCGCTTTATTACTGCATGGTTTATGGACCAGCCGTAAAGAGCGCTCAAAGTTATTTCGCGACAGACCCGTAAAACGTAGAAAGAACGATATGCAAGAGAACTCATCAGAATATGATGATTCTGCATTATTTACTGAAAATCAACCTACTCAGCAGGCGCCTGTTCATCCGGCTGCAACTGAGCCTGTATATCCGGTAAAAAATGAGTCTCCAGTTGAACCTAATATACAGCCACAGGTGTCGGTTGAACCTGACATTATTATGAATAGGGAGCCAGAGGCTAAACCGCCAGTTCATAATGAACCTACGCCGCATCAACGTACTGAACCTGTTCATGTACCCGAGCAACTCACTATTAACATGAGTGAGGAAGTGGCAATAGAGCCTGAAATTCGTACTCAGTCGGTTACGGGTATTGCCGCTGAACCACATATTGATTCAACTAAATTAAGAGAAGAGCCTCAGCCGAGCACCTATGAACAAGAGACGCAGCATATTGAGAAGAAAGCTGAGCCGCAGGAAGCTCCTGCTACAACAAGTAGCAAGGAGACAGTTCTGGTACTTCACGTAGCCGCTCATCAAGGACAAGAACTGCAAGGTGAGTTATTACTGCAAAGTATTTTACAAGCTGGTTTCCAATTCGGGGAAATGAAAATATTCCACCGTCATGTAAATCCGTCGGGTACGGGACCAGTGCTGTTTAGCCTGGCTAACATGGTGAAACCGGGCTCATTTGACCCTGAGACAATGGCTGACTTTAGTACGCCAGGGGTTTCCATGTTTATGATGGTACCGTCTTATGGTGATGCAGGGCAAAATTTCAAACTGATGTTACAAGCCGCTCAACGTATCGCATCAGATGCGGGAGGCGTCGTTCTTGATGACGAACGCAAAATGCTGACACCTCAAAAAATAGAGGTGTATCATGCTCGAATTAGAAACACATTAAGTTAAATAAACATTAAACAAAACCCCCATTAATTGGGGGTTTTTTATCTGTATGAGTGGATCATGACAACCAAGCAAGAAATAGACGAATTAAAAAAACAGTTACGTCATCATGAATATCAATACCATGTATTAGATGCGCCTGAAATTCCAGACGTTGAATATGACAAGCTAATGCAACGTCTAAAAGAGATTGAGGCGCTGCATCCTGAACTTGTTACGAGTGATTCACCAACTCAACGTGTTGGTGCCGCACCATTAGCGGCGTTTGATACCGTACGCCATGAAATACCTATGTTATCGCTAGATAATGTTTTTGACGAAGAGAGTTACCTTGCGTTTGATAAGCGGGTAAGAGATCGTTTGAAAAACCATCAAGAGCTGACTTTCTGTTGTGAGCTTAAACTTGATGGACTCGCGGTAAGTTTGTTGTATGAAAACGGTGAGTTAGTACAAGCTGCGACTCGTGGTGATGGGACAGTCGGTGAAAATATTACCGCGAATGTTCGAACCATACGCGCTATCCCATTGCGTTTAACCGGCAGTAATATTCCAGATCGTGTTGAGATCCGCGGCGAAGTTTTCATGCCCCAAAAAGGGTTTGAAGCGCTGAATGAGCAAGCACGTAAAACAGATGGCAAAGTCTTTGCGAACCCACGTAATGCGGCTGCGGGTTCTCTGCGTCAATTAGACCCACGTATTACCGCCAAAAGGCCACTCACTTTTTATTGTTATGGTGTTGGGTTAGTGGAAGGTGGCACGTTACCAGATACACATTATGACCGTTTGATGCAATTCAAAGCATGGGGGTTACCAGTTAGTGATTATGTTCAATTACGAGTTGGTCATCAGGCCGTATTAGATTTTTACCATGAAATTGAGCAAGTTCGCCCTGATCTTGGCTTTGATATCGATGGGGTAGTCATTAAAGTTAACTCAATTGCGATTCAAGAAGAGTTAGGTTTTGTTTCTCGAGCACCTCGTTGGGCGACTGCGTTTAAATTTCCAGCTCAAGAGCAAGTTACACTATTAAAAGATGTGGAATTTCAAGTTGGGCGTACCGGTGCTATCACGCCAGTGGCGCGTTTAGAGCCCGTGCAAGTCGCGGGTGTGGTAGTCAGCAATGCGACGCTGCACAATGCAGATGAAATTGAACGCCTTGGTGTGCATATCGGTGATACGGTCATTATTCGTCGAGCAGGGGATGTTATTCCACAAATCGTCAGTGTTGTCGTTGATAAGCGCCCCGCGAATAGCCGTGAAATTGTTTTCCCAACTCATTGCCCTGTATGCGGCTCTGATATCGAACGAGTCGAAGGTGAAGCGGTAGCGCGCTGTACAGGTGGGCTGATTTGTGGGGCACAACGCAAAGAAGCGCTGAAGCATTTTGTCTCACGCCGAGCAATGGATGTCGATGGCATGGGCGATAAAATTATCGACCAGTTAGTTGAAAAAGAGTATGTCAAAACTCCAGCAGATTTGTACCAATTAAGTGCAGGCATTTTAACTGGCCTCGATAGAATGGGGCCGAAGTCGGCACAGAATCTGGTTGATGCACTCAATAAGTCTAAACAAACGACGTTGGCTCGCTTTATTTACGCTCTTGGAATTCGAGAGGTTGGTGAAGCCACAGCGGCAAATTTAGCGGCGCATTACACCACACTTGAAGCCGTGATGGCAGCAGATGAAGAGTCACTAAAAACGGTTCAAGATATTGGTCATGTGGTTGCGAAACATGTGGTTAATTTCTTTCATGAGGCCCATAACCAAGCAGTGATTGATGATTTAATCAATAAGGCAAACATTCATTGGCCAGAAGTAAAAGTCGTGAATAGTGCAGAAATCGACAGCCCATTTGCAGGTAAAACGGTGGTGCTAACAGGGTCAATGAGCGTATTGACGCGTGATGAAGCCAAAGACAAGTTAGTGGCTTTGGGCGCAAAAGTCTCAGGAAGCGTCTCGAAGAAAACAGATTTGGTCATTGCAGGGGAGGCCGCAGGTTCTAAATTAGCGAAAGCAAATGAACTTGGCATACGCGTTATCGATGAAAATGAATTGATTCGTTTGCTGAATATCCAATAGTGAACTATATTCAATTTGGCTTAGTTGCCTACAATCTCTGTAGGCAACAATTTTATACGCAGGTTGTTGTAAGTCTTAACTTAAATTCTCAGTAAAATTTCTGTGCAAAAAAAGCGAATGGTAGGAATTGTTATCGTTGAAACGTGATCGCCTTCTTCTTTTTGCAAAATACACCTAGTAAGCTTTCATATTAATGTGACGTCCGTCTCATTTAAATGTTACCTATTACATAGAATATGCACCATAGACTGATTCTTAAATTTGTTGGAGTCGCATATGACCTCGATCCTGCATTTCGTTTTATCTTTAGTTGTAATCGCAGCTCTTGCCATTTTAGCTAGTAGTAACCGTAGAGGGATCCGTCCTCGCTATGTTGTTCAACTGCTCGTTATTCAAATTGCACTAGCGTATTTGTTCTTGAAATCGAATATTGGCGAGTCTTTTGTTCTTGGTGTGGCAGGGGTATTTACCCACTTGCTAGGCTATGCAGCAGAAGGAACCAAATTTATTTTTGGTGGTATGATTGAAGGGAACTTAGCGTTCTTCTTCTTACAAGTGTTATGCCCAATCATCTTTATTTCTGCGTTGATCGGGATCTTACAGCACATCAAAATTCTTCCTATCGTGATCCGTATTATCGGTACCGTATTATCGAAAGTGAACGGTATGGGTAAGTTGGAATCTTTTAACGCAGTAAGTTCATTGTTATTGGGTCAGTCAGAAAACTTTATCGCGTATAAAGACCAATTGAACCGGATGTCAGACCGCAGAATGTACACCATGGCAGCAACAGCTATGTCAACGGTATCTATGTCTATCGTTGGGGCATATATGACCATGTTAGAGCCACGTTTCGTGGTCGCTGCATTGGTTCTGAATATGTTTGGTACTTTCGTCGTACTGTCACTGATTAACCCTTACCCACCGGAAGGTGAAGAAGATATTCAAATGAGCAACCTGCACGAAGGGCAAAGCTTCTTTGAAATGTTAGGTGAATATATTCTTGCAGGGTTTAAAGTAGCGATTATTGTTTCAGCGATGTTGATTGGTTTTATTGCTCTTATTGCGATGATTAACGGTATTTTCTCAGCTGTATTCGGTATCGACTTCCAAACTATGTTAGGTTACGTGTTCTATCCGTTTGCATGGATGCTCGGTATTCCTGCTGATGAAGCCTTACAGGTTGGCGGAATTATGGCAGTGAAAATGGTCACGAATGAATTCGTTGCGATGGATGGTTTACAAGCGATTGCTGGTGGGTTATCTGAGCGTTCTGTTGGTATCTTATCGGTATTCTTAGTGTCTTTCGCTAACTTCTCATCCATTGGTATTATTGCGGGTGCAATTAAAGGCTTAGATGAGAAACAAGGTAATACTGTGGCTCGCTTCGGTTTAAAATTACTGTACGGTTCAACCTTAGTTAGCTTCTTATCTGCAGCGGTCGTTGGGTTAGTTTTGTAATCCATTAAAACATGCTAGATTACGAAACGGCGTTCAAATGAGCGCCGTTTTTTTATGCTTTGATACGAAAGAGAAATCACAATGGAAAAACAAGACCTCATTGATATGGCCAATACGTATATGCCATTTGGTAAATATAAAGGGTGCGTATTAATTGATTTACCCGAAGAATATTTATTATGGTTCTATAAGAAAGGAGAGTTCCCTGCTGGACGTTTAGGGCAATTAATGGAGATGACCCTAGGACTAAAAATAGAAGGCTTAGAAGGGCTGGTAAAACCTTTAAAACGGGGTTAATCGTGGCCTAGTGCGTGAGTAATTTTCTGACTTAAAGTAATAAATAGTTTCTGTTCTCGGGGGGTTAATGCTGCTTTGACCTTAGCTGCATTTTCAGCACGCCCTGTAGCTGCACGCTGCAAAAAATGATGCCCTTTGTCGGTTAAACGGGTGATCAGCTCCCGTCTATCTTCTTCAGATTGATATTGCTCGACAAATTCATAAGATTTCAGAACTCGAAGAAACTTCGATAAATTTTGGCGAGAGAGCCCAAGTGATTGGCTTAACTGGCTTGGTGTTAAATCCCCTTTTAATCTCAATATCTCTAGCACATCATATTGACCCCAAGTTATTTGCTCAGGGGTAAAGCTAACTCTGCGTGCAACTAGCGTACATTGCAGCAGGGAAAGTGCATCTTCAAGAGAATTTGGCATTATGAAAACTCCGTAACATTCAATCTATTGAGTATATATTGATTTTAATAATAAGACGACTAGTTGATTAACTTTAGTTAATTAATTATAGTTAACTAAAGTTAATCATAATTGAGGTGAGTTATGGGTAAGTTTAATCAGCGAGTGGCATTGGTTACAGGGGCATCGACTGGTGTCGGTTTTACTATTGCACAAAAGCTGTATTCACTTGGTGCGATAACGGTAATTACGGGGCGTAATGAGGTAGCTTTACAGCAAGCCGCTAAAGAGATAGACCCAACAGGACAGCGTGTCTATGCCATAAAAATGGATGTCGCAAATGCACAAGACTTTAAAACAACAGTCGAAAAAATTGAGCAGCAATACGGTGTTCTACATTATTTAGTGAATAATGCAGGGATAACTGGCCCTCATGGTGTCAATATTGAGGATTATCCTTTAGAGGCTTGGCATGAGGTGATTGAAACCGATATAACAGGGACATTTCATGGTATGAAGTACAGTATTCCTGCGATTTTGCGTAGTGGTGGGGGAGCTATCGTCAATTTATCAGCTTGCAATGGGGTAACAGGGATAGCGGGTATAGCACCATACACGGCAGCAAAGCATGCAGTATTGGGGTTAACACGTTCCGCAGCCTTAGAGAACGCTCAAAAAGGTATCCGTATCAATGCTGTTGGCCCTGGCTATGTAGAAACTCCGAATATCAGTGTATTACCCCAGGAAACGCAGCAATGGATGGCCTCTACTCACCCAATGGGCAGAATGGCGACTCGGCAAGAAATTGCTAATGTGGTGGCCTTTTTGTTATCAGAAGAGAGTAGCTTTATAACCGGTGCATTTATTCCTATTGATGGTGGTTATACCGCGCAGTAATTCATAATCTAAAAGATATTATTGATTTAAAATGGAAGAGGTGAATAGCGACTTTTAGTCTTTAAGTGATTGGTGGAGCTAAGCGGGATCGAACCGCTGACCTCTTGCATGCCATGCAAGCGCTCTCCCAGCTGAGCTATAGCCCCAATCGAAATGTTTTGTATTTTGCCACCTAACAGGGAATTAGGTGGTGGAGCTAAGCGGGATCGAACCGCTGACCTCTTGCATGCCATGCAAGCGCTCTCCCAGCTGAGCTATAGCCCCAAACAAAATCTTTTGGACGGGATGCATCATATTCAAGCTAAGTTAGAGTGTCAATAAAATAATCGGGTTTTAGGTTTAATTGCTGAAATATAGAACATTTTGCAGTCAGCTGAGTGGGGAAGGGAGATTGAGGCAGAGAATTGGCCCCCAATAAATTGGAGGCCAATAATTAAAATTATTGAGCAGAAGCTTCACGTTCAGCAATAAACGCTAAGGCTTTTTCAATACGAGCGATAGAACGAGCTTGGCCGATAGCGTGAACAGTGACATCTAGGCCTGGAGATTGGCCAGCACCTGTCACAGCGACACGTAAAGGCATACCCACTTTACCCATGCCCACTTCTAACTCAGCTGCTGTCGCTTCGATAGCTTGGTGAACATTTTCAGCCGTCCAATCAGTGATCGCAGCTAACTTAGCTTTTACCACTTCTAATGGCTGGCGAGCGACTGGGCGCAAATGTTTCTTAGCAGCATCTGCATCAAACTCGTCAAAATCTTGGTAGAAATAGTGGCAAGATTCGGCCATTTCTTTCAATGTTTTGCAACGTTCACCCAGTAATTTGATTAGATCAACTAATTGAGGCCCTGTGCTGGTATCAATATTCTGTTGTTCAATATGCCATGCAAGATAGGTTGCAACTTCTTCTGCTGGTAATGTATTGATATAATGATGGTTTAACCATTGTAGTTTTTCAGTGTTAAACGCGCTTGCTGATTTACTGATAGCATCAAGGCTGAAATATTCTTTCATTTCATCAACAGTGAAAATCTCTTGGTCGCCATGAGACCAACCTAAACGCACTAAATAGTTAAGAAGTGCTTGCGGCAAGTAACCATCATCACGATATTGCATAACGCTAACAGCACCATGGCGTTTTGACAGTTTTTTACCATCATCACCTAGGATCATCGAAACGTGAGCATACACAGGCACTGGTGCCCCTAATGCTTTTAGAATGTTGATTTGGCGAGGCGTGTTGTTGATATGGTCTTCACCACGGATAACGTGGGTAATTTCCATATCCCAGTCATCAATAACCACACAGAAGTTGTAAGTTGGTGAACCATCAGTACGACGAATAATTAAATCGTCCAGCTCTTGGTTACTAAATTCAATTGGCCCACGAATTTTGTCGTCAAAAATAACGGAACCTTCTTGTGGGTTACGGAAACGAACAACGTGTGGCTCATCAGGTGTATGGTTGTGGGCATGGTCACGGCAGCAGCCATCATAACGAGGCTTTTCGTTATTTGCCATTTGCTCTTCACGCAAAGCTTCTAAGCGCTCTTTCGAACAATAACAACGATAAGCGGTACCTGCATCTAACATTTGGTCAATGACATCATTATAACGGTCAAAGCGTTTAGTCTGATAGTACGGGCCTTCATCCCAATTTAAATTCAACCAGTTCATACCGTCCATAATGGCATCGATAGCTTCCTGAGTTGAGCGTTCTAAGTCAGTATCTTCAATACGCAGGACAAATTCGCCCTGATTGTGGCGACTAAATAACCAGGAATACAGAGCGGTACGCGCACCACCAACGTGTAAATAGCCAGTTGGGCTTGGCGCAAAACGGGTTTTGATTTTACTCATCGAGATTGCCTTAATTGCAAAACATGTTTTTGAAGCGCTTATCTGTTTACTGTTTAGAAGACTAAAAACAGGCACAATTGACTTGATGGCGAGTTTGATGTTCTAAGCAGTGAAATGTCTAAGCATTGCTAAAATGTATATCTATTCTATCATCCTACAATGATTCCTCAATCAAGTTATCAGAATAGAAGGCAAGAAATTAGTTTGTTTCGCCAAATTTGACATAAATAAATACGCTTTAAAAATAGTTTATGTTTTTTTCTTAAAAGAATAACGAGAAAATGATAGGTAATTGATTAAAAAGGCGGCTTTTCTGGCGAATATTGAAACATCTTGATTATTTTTGCAACGAACGAAAAAAATCTATTGAAAAAGCGTTGACTCAGAACTCAGTATCCCTATAATGCACCTCCATCGACGACGGGGCGATTAGCTCAGTTGGTAGAGCACCTCCCTTACAAGGAGGGGGTCAGTGGTTCGAGCCCGCTATCGCCCACCACCGTTGACGATGAATGATAAATAATTGGGCGATTAGCTCAGTTGGTAGAGCACCTCCCTTACAAGGAGGGGGTCAGTGGTTCGAGCCCGCTATCGCCCACCAATTATTTATTACAATGTGGTAGTATAAGTCATGAAGTGGGCGATTAGCTCAGTTGGTAGAGCACCTCCCTTACAAGGAGGGGGTCAGTGGTTCGAGCCCGCTATCGCCCACCACTTCATTCATTACTCGCATTAAAACACAAA